>JAEEXX010000051.1 GCA_016287985.1 Candidatus Gastranaerophilales bacterium | reverse complement strand
ATTTTGCGTGTAGATGACAAAGCATTCAACCCTGAATATATAAATAAAGTAGTAAAACCAAGAAGTAAACGCTAATTATTCTGAGAATTTCTATTTAATTTATTTTTACATAATGTCGGAATGGCATCTTTGGGAGGATATGCAGGAGGGACAAGACCCAGACTCCATCTTTCTTCTTTATTGGGGAAACGTGCATTGGTGCAGTCATAAAGAATGTCAATATGCTTGCCTATGAGTTTAGGTTCATATAAGTAATAATAATAACTATATACTTCGTAATTTTTCCAAGTGGTGCGGTAACGAATCCATCTTATATCTCCTGATGATGTGACAAAGGAAACATGTTCATCCAGTTTTTTAATAACAGCTTCGGGGACATAAGATGGAGTATGATTTACAATGTTATTTTTTTTATGAATTTCTCCGATTTCTTCGATGTTTGCATGACGGATGTTTTTATTTTCTTTTATGAGTAAATAGGGTATACCCATCTTGGAGTCGTCGTTGTATATATAATATACGGCATATACTTTTTTGTTTCCGAGGTCTGCAAGCCGTTTAATTTTTCGTGATGCGATGTCAGGCGGTGTGGCATCATTAATATAGGTATATTTTTCGAAAAGCCTTGATATTTTTGTATGCGGATAATATTTATCTGCGAATTTAACAATCGCTGGCGATATAATTTGTGGAGGTGTGAAATCCATATAACGTTCCTCAAATCTGCTATTGTTTAAATATCTTATCATTGGCAGCAGAATTTTGTCAACACATATATTGGAAAATATATTAAATATTAATAAAAATTTACAGAATATTAATAATTCAATTAAAAAGGGGAGCTTAAGAATACGATTCAAGAATTATAGAAACAGTTATACAAACGATAAACAAATATTTAGGAGTAGCCACTATGAATAAAGCAAAGATAAAATATATAAAACCCGTTGAGGGTAAAATAACAAGTGATTTCGGGTACAGAGTTGCACCGATGAAAGGTGCAAGCACAGGGCATTCCGGAATTGATATTGGTGTACCTATCGGAACTCCGGTAAAATCAATTGCAGACGGAACTGTTGTTGCAGCAAACGGTGGTATGCGAGGATACGGGAACGGTGTGTTTGTAGACCACGGAATAATAAACGGAAAACACGTTGTAAGTGAATACGGACATTTAAGTTCATTTGATGTAAAAGTCGGGGATAAAGTAAAACAGGGTCAGGTTATTGCAATGTCAGGTAACACAGGAATTTCAACCGGCCCGCATTTGCATTTGACAATAAGAGAAAACGAAATCCCGGTTGACCCTAAAAAATATCTTGGAAAATTTTAATTACAATGATACTTATTTTCCAGTTGATATTGTTTTCTTTTTGCATAATCAAGCAATTTATTGATTTTTTTTACATTGACATTAGCACTTCTTAAATATGGATTTAATTGGTTTTGCAGTTCTTCATACCAATCGGTCGCAGGTGTTGATTTATTGATAGGTGTATATTTTTCTGTAGTGTCAATTATTTTTTTGTAAAATTTAAAAATGGCTTCAGCTATACCTTGTTCAATCAACACTCGCTTGTAATTACTGTCTGTTTCAATTTTTACTTCGTTGACTATATTTTTTATTTCCTTTTTTGCAATAGGATATTCTGTATTTATAATATTTTCTACTTCAGCTTTATAACGGTTGAGCTGATAATTCGGTATTGGCTGATATTCTGCATAAACAGCCATTATAGAATAAAATACAAATAAAAAAAGAATAAAAAATTTTTTCAATTTATTGTTCTCTCTTAATAAAATTATTAATAATTTATTTTAATATTTTGTTTAATTCCAGTCAATATTCCAATTCAACACATATTTGACTAACGAGGTATATAAAAAAATTGGAAGATTTGATTATGATTTTTATAGAATTTATTCTATTTTATTTCAGCCCAAGCTAATCTTTCTGTTTTACAACCATATTTTTTAGGAAATTCTTTTCTACATACACAATGAAACTGTTAAGTATCAAAAGCAATACGGATTTGAGATGGGAACTGGAGAACATGCAACTTGGAATAATGAAGCGGATGCGTTTAAACATGCATATATGCAGGCCGTATCGTTTAAGTAAAAATTCAAAGTAAAGTCGGATATATAGTTCGGCTTTTGTATTTTGCATAGCAAATCTAATGAAAGGAAAATTTTATGGAAGAAAATTTAGTTACACAAGAAAAACAATTTGAAACCGCAGAAAATTCAGTGCCGGAGAAAACCGACAACATTGAAAATGAAGCCGTTTCAAAAACTACAGAAACGATTGATTCAAAAAATTCTTTGGGAAAATCTGAAAACTCAGACCCCAAAAATGAAATGATTCTCGGCAAATTTAAGACGGTGGAAGATTTAACCAAGGCTTATGAAGAACTTCAAAAGTTACAGGGTAAATCTTCGCAAGAGGTTGGCAATTTGAGAAAAGATTTAGCGGATTACAGCAATTTGAAGGAAATTTCAGAAATGTTAAATTCTTATCAGAATTCAATAATTCCTGTAATACAAAGAGACCGAGAGTATTACAATACACCCGAATACTTTCAAAATGACGTATTTCAAGAAATGTACACTGAGGCTCTTATGGCTTATGGCGATAATCTTGACACAGACCGCATGGTAAGCCTGCTGGAATCTTA
Source organism: Candidatus Gastranaerophilales bacterium (assembly GCA_016287985.1). Classification (GTDB taxonomy): domain Bacteria; phylum Cyanobacteriota; class Vampirovibrionia; order Gastranaerophilales; family Gastranaerophilaceae; genus CAG-196. The sequence continues at coordinate 8,578 of JAEEXX010000051.1, read as the reverse complement.
TGTTAAAGACAGAATAACTCTTTATGAAAAATCAAAATCTGCCAAGTCCGAAACTCAGGATGTTTTGGATTCTATGACCTATTCTAAGAATCCGAAATCTCCAATCGCTAATCCTAAAAAATCGCTTAGCGAAATGACCGATGATGAGTTTAGGGAATCAATCAGGAAATTAATTTAGAAGTTAATAAGAGAAAAGTTAATAAGTTAATAAGATATATTTAAATTCTTATTAACTAAACTCTTCAATCTTATTAACTAAAACAAAAAAGGAGAAAAAATGACTACAGCTAAACAAAGAATTATTAGTGCATTTTCTGAAGCATTTAATAAATATTTCTATGATGAATTAGTAATCGGCAAATTGGCTCATCACGAGTTAAAAGATCACGTTAAAAAAGGTGATGAAGTTGATATTACAATGCCCGGTTTAATCCAATTATTTGATTATGATGGTGGAGATTTGCCGACCGCAGAGGCAGCAACGGTTTCTACGTGTAAAGTTAAAATAGACAGAGGTAAAGCGTTTCACTTCGAATTGTCAGAAATGGAAGAAGCTATGTTAAGACAAGCCAGTGACAGTGCTGACGTTGTTAATGTCGCAAAGGATTACACAGATGATGCAATTAAACAATTCGCTGCCGCATTGGACTCTTCGTACGCAAATCTTTATACAAGAGCCGGACATTATGTCGACGATAACGGAAGTGCTATTACTTTAACCGCACAAGTCGCTAAAGAAATTTTTGCGTATATGCAGGCAAAGTTCCAGCGTGGTGACGGGAAAGGTCATACAAACTGGATTGATGGTTCTATGCTTTGTGTGATTCCGCCTGAATATCAATTCTATTTGGGTCAATTAGATGAACTTAAATATACAGAAACAGGCGCAGAAGAAACAAGAAAAGGTTATATAGGTACTCTCTGCGGCTGGGATATTTTGGTTTCAAACAATATTGCACAACCGGAAAGCGGTGTATTCTATCCTCTGTTTGGTATTAAGGGCAAAACCCTTGCCGGCGGTATTTCTTCGGATTTAAATACAACATTCTATACACCGGAAAAGAACTTTAATACCTGCTATAAAGGTTATGGTTTATACGGTGTAGGTGCACCTCGTGCGGATTTGTTAGGTACTGTCAAGGTTAGTGCAGCATTGTCACTAAGCTAGTATTAATAAAGTTAATAAGTTAATAAGTAAATAGGTTAATAAGATGTTTTTTAATTTCTTATTAACTTAACTTTCAGCTCTTATTAAATAAACAAAAAAAGGAGAAAAAAATGACCAGAGATAAAATTTATGTGCAATATCCGACCCTTGACCATACGGAATCAGTCGCAAATATTGGTATTGAAAAGAAAACGGTTGTTGCTGCTAACGGTATAACATTAGTTGATGCGTTTTCTAATAAAAATAATTCACTTTTTGTTATTGTTGAAAATGACGATGATACAAAGTCTTCAATGACTGTAAAATCAGGTAATGCTTACCCGAATTCAATGTTGGGCGATATATCTATTGAAATTCCGGTTGGGGTTTCAGCTATCCAAGTTCAAGATTTAGCAAGATTTGAAAAATCAGACGGTTCTGTCGATTTGGATTTTGCTGAAGGTTTTGACGGAAGTGTTTATGCAATCGCTAAATGGGCTGGAGTAAGGCCTGTTGTTGAATAACAAGGATTTTATTGTTAGTAAAAGAGGATGACGTACCGTTATCCTCTTTTACATAAAATATGTTATTAATATTTCTTTTGGTACTTTCTTTTTCCGAAAAGAAAGTACCACAAAGAAACTCCCGAGCTGAACTACATTCGCACAACAATTGTATAGCTCGAGCAAAATCCTGCAAACTCGCTTCGCTCAGACAATGCAGGGTTTGCTGTTCTCTCGCCAACATTGTTGGCTCATTCCGTTATGCTCGTGAGGGGGGGAGGTAAATTATAAGGAGTAAATGGTTGGAATGTAATGCAAGTGTGTTGCGGAGTAACAATCGCGAGCATAAGAAATTCGGGCTTGCCCGCAACAGCCATTTAATCAAAACACCCGCAGGGTGTAGTGGTTATCCGTTTTAATCGCATGTTTTTCTTTTTCTTTCTTCGCCGTTCTTTCCTTTTCTTTTGATTGCCAAAAAGAAAAAGAAAGAACGGCATAAATAAAATATTATTTTTTTATACTAATAACATATTTTATGTTATTCCGGCATCTTTACTTTTTGCCTGTAAACATTATAATTGTATTTATGCTTAAAAGAATATTAACATTATTTACGATAATCGTATTAACTCAAATTTGTTATGGTAATAGCCCTAAATTAAGAGACTATAATGAGTACCAAATACCTGCAGGATACCATATTCCAATATTATCGTTACAAGAATTCTCCACAGCATATACAGAAGAAGGCGAACAGCTTAATTTTATAACAACCAATGATATTTTTCTTTTTAATAAAAAGATTATTCCTCAGGGAACGAAATTGACTGGATATATTGAAAAAAAGAATGAGCCTATCCGAGGAACAAATGCGGCTATGATTGTTTTTATCAACAAAATGTACCTACCTGACGGATTTGAAATTCCAATAAAAGCTTATATTAGTACAGTAAATGACAATAAAATCGGCGGTGAACTTACAGAACCTGAAACCTACAACAAAATACCGCATTATCAAAGGTGGACAATGTTCAGAGCTTTTGGTATTTTACAATATGTTCCGGGTGCACAGCGTAAAATGGGAGAACACGTAACTATATCCTCTGGCGCAAACCTAAAAATGGTTATTGTAGAACCTATAAATATGACACATACCGTAATAAATTGACAAAATACCAGTAAGGGATAAAATAATAATAGAGAGGGAGGATTCCGGCCGTGCTAATTTATTCTAAAAAGATAAATATCTTTATTGTACTAATTCTAGTTGTTAGTCTGGCGGATATGGTATTTGCCGGAGGAAATTATTCATATGAGCAAAATTACAATTCACCTGTAAACAATACGAATTATCAAACTGTTCAATATCCTCAAAATAACGTATTACAAGGTAATGTCGTTATGGTTCCGGCAGGAACCGAAATGAAAGCAAATGTAACAGTTCCTCTTTCAAGTGCAAGTTTAGCAGACGGCCAATCTATTGTCATGTCTATAAACAATGACTTCTATTATGAAAACAAACTTGTAGTTCCTGCAGGTAGTACTATTTCCGGAACCGTCATACAAGCTTCAAGCGCAAAAAGAGCCGGTATTAATGGGAAATTATTTATAAGATTTAATATGATTACCACTCCATTCGGTTCACAGATTCCAATTTCAGCAGTTATAAAAACTGATGATTCATCAGGATTGCTTGTTGGTGGAACTAAGTTGGACACCACAGCTGAATATGCTAAGGATTTAGCCGTAGGGTCTGCTGCAGGCGCTCTGTCAGGATTGGTATTTGGTTCATTGGCAAGTGGAGACAAATTGGGTCGGGGAGCTGCCCTCGGTACAGCTGTCGGTGCCGGAGGAGGATTATTGAAATCAATGTGGGATAAAGGTAATGATGTTGAAATACCGGCAGGCTCGTCAATACAATTGCTTCTAACCCAGCCCATAACTGTCAGCGTTCCGGCTTATCAATTTGAAAATTAGTAGGACAACTCGTTCAGTAGGATAATTTAAAATTGTTTAGCAGGATTTATATTAAATACAGAAAATAGTAACCAGAAAGAAAAAAAAGTGACACTAATAGATAAAAGAAATTTTTTGTATTATGAAGATGAGGATCAGAATATAAGACCTTATACACTTCCGACAATAGTTACCAGTAAACCGGAAGTAATACCGATAAAGAAATCTTTTATGATTTCTGCGGCACTTCATCCTGCAACAATTTTATTAATATGGCTCATATCGATAGTTCTGGCTTTAGCTGGTATTAATTTGTTCAAATTTAATAAAATTAAGCCACAACCCAAGCGAGATATTGAATTTGTATTAGTTGATAAACCGGGAACTCCCCGTAATCCAAATACTAAAAATCGTTCCGATATGAATTCCAGAAGCGGCGGAATTAACGATCCAAATCGAAAAGTTTCTATGCCGACCACCACTCCTAAAAAACAACAAAAACCTTCAGCTGCTGCAAGTAGTGCTAACAAACTTATAAAAAAACAACAGCAGCAAGCAGTGCAGAATATAAAGAAGAGTCAACAGACTCAGACCAAAGCGCCACAAACACAAGTTAAACCTACACAACAGCCGTCGGCAGTAAACAAACCATCGCCAGCGAAACCTGCTCCACCTACGGCAAGACCGAGCTCAATGCCAACATCTGCTCCAGCTCCAATTGCTAAACCTACAACACCTTTTACTGTTCCAATTCCTACAGGCGCTACTCCCGGTAAAACATTGTCAACAGGACCGGTTGGTGGAACATCCTCTACCACAGGAGGTTCAAAAACAGGAGGTGCTCCGACACCCGGAAGCGGAACTGGTTCATACGCACCAAGGCCATCACTTTCCCCTTCATCCGGAGGTAGTTCTGGACAATTAGCACGAGGTTCATCAGGAGGCGGTACTGGCAATATAGGAAACCCAGGTGGGGGCGGCGGTGCTCCGGGTATTGATGCCCTTAGAGAACCTGACTTTGGACCTTATATGAGAGAACTTCAGCGTCGTATTAAGCTGAATTGGGATCCTCCAAAAGGTAATGAAAGTAAGACAGTCGTTCTGTTATTTAAAATTGCAAAAGACGGAAGGTTACTGTCATGCCGTGTTCATAAATCATCCGGACTTCCGTCCGCCGATCAGGCAGCATTAAAGGCCGTAGAATTAACTGCACCATTTAGGCCTTTGCCTGCAGACTTTAAGGGACAAAACATTGATATACAATTCACTTTTGACTATAGAGTTTTTGGGGCATCAAGGTATTAGAAATAATTAGTAACAACATAGAAAAATGAGGATAAAATTATGGATTTATTATTACATTCAATTCAACTGGACTGGCCGGTATTGCTACCGATACTGGTGTGTTCCATCTTAACTCTAATGGTAGCAATTGACAGATGGGCATTTTATAATGCAAATAAACGAAATGTCATAGAGTTCATTCCAAGATTGCAGAAAGAATTGGCTAAAAACAACCTTAACGGTGCCCAAAATATTGCAGTTCAGTGTGGCGGTATTATAGGCGAAGTTACAGAAGAAGCCGTAAGAATATTATCTGAACAAAAAAAAGGCTTCTCTCGTTCTTTTGACATTGCTGCAGCACTGGCTACCAGAAAACTGGAACACAGACTTACAATCCTAGGAACAATTGGTGGCGTGGCTCCATTTTTAGGTTTATTCGGAACTGTTGTAAGAATTTTGTACACGTTCCAAGATTTAGCTTCTCAGGGGAACCAGTCAGCAGCAGTTGCTATGGGCATCGGCTCAGCATTAATCGCTACCGCCTTTGGTTTGGGAGTCGCAATCGTAGCTGTAGTTTGCTACAATACATTCCAATCTACGGTTAAAAGATTTGAAGATGACTTCCAGTTAATAAAATTGTTATTCTTAAGTTTTGTTGATTCAGAAGAAGATACAAAATTACAATCACAATCCAGCGTGGCATTATAGGGGTTTAATACATGGCAATTAAGTCAGGCAAAAATGCTTTATTTACAGAAATAAACATCACACCATTAACAGATATATTTCTTGTTCTGTTAATTATAATGATGGTTGTAGCGCCGACATTTCAATCAATTGATAATTCGATAACAATACCTGAAATTAATAGCGGTACTTCCATTGAACAAGGTAAGGTTGTGGTGTCTGTTACAAAAGACGGAACCATATATGTTGATTCAAAAAAATCTTCATCAGACTGGTTATTAAAAGACTTAGAAAACGCAAAAGGCGATAGTGAAAATCCTGAATTAGTTGTTAAAGCAGATGAAAAAGTTAAAAGTTCTGTTATTATGAAAATAATGGATGCTGCGCAAGATGCACATTATAAAAAGTTAATAGTTGCAGGAGAACCCTTGAATAAAAAAGACCAGAAAAAACTTGAAGAAGAATCGACTAAAAATTATACTTCAAACAATGTTTTAGATGGTGCGACTACTGCAATACCTCAAGATAATCAATACGACAACTGGACTGATTAAGATATAAACGCTAAAGGAACTAATTATGCGAGATAGTTTTAATGAAATAAATATTACACCGTTAACAGATATATTTCTTGTTCTATTAATTATAATGATGGTTATTGCACCCATGCTGGACCAACAGGGCTTAAACCTTGCCGTTCCGGAAGTTGTTAATCAAGAACAAATTTCCAAAGACACTAAAATAATGAATGTCGTGATAACCGAAAATAACCAAGTCATTTGGGACGGGCAAAATATAGAAACTGCCAATCTTGAACAATTTTTTACAGAGCATAATAAAGATTACCCGGACGGACTACTCATTCAAGCTGATGATGATTCTGAACATGGAACCATTGTAAAAGTAATGGATAGCGCAAGGAACACAGGAATAACAAGTATTTCTTTATCAAGAGGGTAACCCTTGACCGAACATTAAGTACATAGTTTATAATATTTACTTTTAGATATTTAAATATTTAATATTTCAATGTATTTTTGACATAGTATTGTTAAGTTTTGTTAAGTTGAATTTTTCAAGTTATAACTTGTTTTTACCGTTTTTGTCATCTTTAATATGAATAGATCTGCCCCAAAAAAGCAATTTCTGAAAACAAAAATACTTTATATATGTGTAAGGTTAGAAAAAGGTTAATTAATTTTACAAAAAGGTTAGTAAAGAAAGTTAGGTAGGTTCATTATGTTTGTAGCATTCTGGATGGTCCAGAGATTAACACGTGAAATAAACAACCTTGAAAAGCAAGTCGTAGACAAGCAGACCGAACTATCACATTATACTAAGTATGCAGGTCGACTGGGCGGCTCTACTAACATGAGTATCTCAAACATTGCAGGGCTTTCTGCAGATTTAATTCCTAGAGCATCGTTGTTTGCACAATATGCAGATCAGGCAAGTTCGCTGAGTGCAATGCAAAATCTGCAAACAATGAAAATAATGGGTCGAGTGCCGTATACCGGCAATCAGATGATGGACATGCAAATTCAGATGAGTGCTTATAATCAATTTAAGCAAGAAGCGTTGAAAGCTTTGAAACAGCAAGAAGTTAATATGATGAACGAAAAGGAAAAAGAAATTCAGTTGGAATTAAATACAATTGAACAGCAATTAACTATTAAACGCAAACGTTTAGAAGCGTACAAAAATCTCGCCGAGTCTCAGGCTCAAAATGCCGCACCTAAGTTCGGTTTATAAAAGTTCCCAACTCTAAAAACATAATGTGAAGTGTATACCTATTAACTAATTTCCTCTTGCCTCTCTCCCCGGAGGCTTTTTTTTGTACTACGTACGTAGATAATGGTCGGGTGACATCGGTCTAAAGACTATTCATAGAAACAAGAATGACAGGTCACCCTCAATGGTCATTCCTACAAGTTGGTTCGCGCTTGTTGTAAAAGAGTCGGGTGACATTATAATTTTTTATGTATAATATTTTTATGGCGGTATATTTTTATTATGGGGATGAAGATTTTTTAATAGATTCTGAGATTGAGAGAATGCGTGCAAAACTCAATCCGGATTTTATTTCAATGAGTTTCAACATTTTGGACAATCCCGAATATTCCGAGCTTATAAATATATTAAGGACCCCCCCGATGATGTTTGGGGATTCTCTTTATATAATTAATGCAGAGAAATACTTTTCTTCAACAAAAAATTATTTTGAAGATTCTGAGCTTGAAGATATAGAGGATGCGCTGCAAAATAATCCGCCATCACTTAACATTGTTTTTGTTGTAAAGCTTCCTCGAGATGAGGGCAAAAAGCTTGATACGAGAAGAAAGTTGTATAAAATTTTAAGTAAATTCAATTCTGAAGAATTCCAAGCATTTAAAACATATAAAACAGACGAAATCGCTAATTGGATAAGGAAACAAGCTAAGAAAAAGGATATTATAGTAAAGGACGATGCTGTTAATCTTCTTATTGAGCTATTAGGTAATAATCTTCGCCAATTCGATATTGAGTTAGATAAGTTGAAACTGATTGCATATCCCGAAAAAACTGTTAATAAAAAAATGGTTGAAGATATCGCGATTTCTAATCAAGATTTGTTCAATATTACCGATTTAATAATGAAAAATAAAAAAGACGAGGCACTTTTAGAATTTAAAAAGCTCACTGACAAAAAACACCCCTTGGAAATACTTGCTGCTATTCAGACAATGCTTAGAAAATGGATTATTATTAAGACAAAAGCCTCTGAAAATTCTACGTTTGAAATTTCTAAGATTGTTGGAATGCACGAATTTGTTATTAAACAAAATATTCAAAAATTAAAAGGGGTTAGTGTAGCTGATTTAGTCAGGTTGAAACAGAATTTGTATGAAACGGAGTGCAGAATAAAATCGGGTGAATCTCTAGACATAAATTCGGAGGTGGAAATTGCTCTTATCAGATAAATATACTTTTTTGACTGATTATTTTACAAAAGCGTTATCTT
>JAEEXX010000050.1 GCA_016287985.1 Candidatus Gastranaerophilales bacterium | reverse complement strand
GGGCATCAGCTTGAAAATATTTACCCTCTTCCCAAAACTTATACATTTTTTCTTCTGTTGCTTTAGGATCGTATACTGTCGGTAAATCTTCCGTTTTTATTTTAGTTTCAGTCATTGTAATTCCTCGCTTTATATTTCGCCATAACAAAATTGTAGCACAAACATACAAAAACTAAGCAATAATACCTTATTGCTCTATTATTTTATCGATTTGCCGAATTAATAAACAGGTACGTCAATCGGATTCAAAAGTTGTACTTCTATCACGTCACCGGCTTTAATTTTAACATCTTGCCCTTTTCTAAACATATCTGCAATGCTGTCGCCAACGAAATATCCTACACCTCCGATAAATCCACCGACAGCACAAAACGGCGTTGTCAAATACTGTAAACCCGGCTGAGTATCTTTTACACTCAGACCGTATTCAGTTGCATTTTTAGTTATCTCAACTGCTCTAGCGCCATTATTTTTAACAGCTTCACCATAGCCCAAATTTTTATACAATCCGCCGTCATAGTAAATATTATCAAATTTACAAACTGCCATATCAAGAGGAATTTGCCGCCCGGCAGGAGTTACAACATGGTCAAAATCCAAATACAATTTTGCACCTCTTGAAAATCTTTTTGCTGTTTTAATTTCTCCTATACTTCCCCTCACAACTGAGCCCATTGGAAGTATGACATTTGAATCCGCAGCCTGTTCATTGCAAAGAATTGCCGTAAAAGAGTCACCGACCCCTCCGGCATACGTACTTACAGGTTGTAAAAACTCAAGTTTAAAACGTGTTCCTGCAGGAATTCTTTTTGTATTTGCATTTGCTTTAAATGGACCTGCCATAGCAGTTGTCATTGAAAATATAAACAATATCCCGAGTGAAATTAATTTCTTTTTATCAAACATATTCAAAGCTCCCTTAAGTCACAACCAGTATATCACTATAAAATCCTATATGCAATTAATTGTCCAAACCTGAAAAATCCGGGATATTTTTTATCAGCTCTGATGCAACAAAGGCTGTTATCGGGACACAAATTACAATAGCAATACTGCCAATAAGCGCCGACGAAATTTCTGTAACCACTTGATTTAAATTTATGAATTTTTGAAAATCAATATTAGATGCTAAAAGCAGAAGCGGTAACGAACCTCCTATATATACTAAAATAAGTGTATTTGCCATTGTGCCTATTATATCTCTTCCGACATTCATGCCGCACACGAACAATTCCCTGACCGTTTTTGTACGATCAACTTTGTGAATTTCATTAATCGTGCTTGCTATAGACATACCGACATCCATTACTGCACCTAATGTGGCCAATATCATCATAGAAATTGTTATGTAAACAAAATTAAGCTCAGGATGTGCGGAATATAGAAAAATTGAGTTTTCATTTGTTAATCCGGTTAAATGTGCGATTTTTACCGTTATAAACGACAGAAAACCGGCAAAAATAAGGCTTAAAATGCAACCGAGTACAGCTGATGTACTTTTTTTATTAAATCCCCCAACTAAATAAAGAGTTACTGCGGTAGAAAATAGACAAATTAAAATTGTTGCGAAAACAGAATTTATCCCGAATAATATCATTGGAGACAGAACCCAGTAGATGAGCATACATGTTAGAATTATGGAAACAAGACTATATAAGCCTTTTTGTTTGCCAACATATATTAATAATCCGCAAAATAACAGTGAAAGCCACAATAGTACGCCTGAACGCTTTATATCTTGTATTGAATAAACTATTTCCCCATTATCGTTTTCAACATGCAGTATAACTTTTGCCCCTTTTTTTAAATTAATATCATAGTATGGATTTCCGGACAGCATATTATCTATTACTATCGTTTCACCCTTTGTTACACCGTTCAAAAGCTTAATTTCAGCAACTTGCTTAGTTTGTATATCCTCTCCGGAAACAAAATCAACATATTCCACTTTTTGCACAAAACCTGTTTGTGCAGGCAAAACCTGTGGTTCATCTGCAAATACAGATGTAATAAAACAAAATAACGTAAAAAATAAAATTATAGCTTGTTTCATAAATCAATTCTTTATTTTACTCAAATAACGATTTTTGTTCCGAAGGAATTTTTAACCCTAAATGCCTATAACCTTCAGGGGATACCTTCCTTCCTCTGGGTGTTCTCTGCAACAAACCTGCTTGAAGAAGATACGGTTCGCAGACGTCTTCAATAGTTCTAACATCTTCACTTAAAGCAGCGGCTATTGTTTCAACTCCGACGGGACCGCCGTCATATTTATTGATTATTAAGTTTAAAAGTGCTCTGTCAGTAGTATCCAATCCGAATTCATCAATTTTAAGTATATCCAATGACTCATTCGCTACAATATCGTCAATTTTGCCGTCATATTTCACTATAGCAAAATCAGAAACTCTTTTTACAAGCCTATTCGCAATACGTGGAGTTCCTCTCGAGCGTTTGGCAATCGCTTTCGCGCCTTCTTCCGTAATATCTACATCCAAGATTTTTGCCGTTCTCTTAACTACAGAAGAAAGCTCATCAACAGTATAAAATTCTAATCTGTGCATCATTCCAAATCTGTCTCTTAGCGGACTTGACAGTTCACCTGCCTTGGTTGTTGCACCAATTAAAGTAAATTTTGGAATAGAGATTCTTAAAGTTTTCGCAGTTTGGCTTTTCCCGGTTGTCATATCAATGGTAAAATCTTCCATTGCTGGATAAAGAATTTCTTCCGCAACTTTATTTAGCCTGTGGATTTCATCAATGAAAAGAATCTCTCCGCCTTTCAAAGACATTAATATACCTATTATATCTCTTGGCCTTTCCAATGCAGGAGCAGAAGTAATTTTGATATCTACACCCATTTGCGAAGCTATTACACCTGCAATAGTTGTCTTACCAAGCCCTGGAGGACCGTAAAAAAGCATATGATCAAGAGGTTTTTCTCTTTTTTTTGCAGCCTCTAAAATTATTTTTAATGTTTCTTTTAATTCGCATTGACCTATATAACTATCAAAGTCTTTCGGTCTTATAGAGTTCTCAAAAGTTTTGTCATACTCAATAGATTCTGCTTTTATATTAGGATTTCTGACTGTATTAGTAACAGAATCCTTACCCCTTATTCCCAATTTTTTATCGTCTGATATAATCACCATAAGGATATTATAGCATAGATATTGTAAGTTAATAATTATATTTTTTTGTTATTCTGAGCTTTTTTGTCATTCTGAGCGAAGCGAAGAATCCAGAAAATCTATGTGCTATAATGAACATATCATGAACAGTAAAAATGGTTATGTATACATATTATTTAACAAACGTAACGGAACATTATATGTAGGAGTAACATCAAATATTATAAAGCGTGTTTACGAACATAAAAATGAATTTATTGACAGTTTTACTAAAAAATATAACGTAACAAAACTGGGATATTATGAAATATATGATAATATTGAAAATGCAATAATTAGAGAAAAACAAATCAAAGGAAAAGTTAGGGCTTATAAACTCAAATTAATAGAATCAATGAATCCTGATTGGAATGATTTGTATGATGATTTAATAAAATAATCTGGATACTTCGGCATTTCATGCCTCAGTATGACAAAAAGCGTCTTTCTAGTATGTTTGTTAATCTGAGCTTTTTTTGTCATTCTGAGCAAAGCGAAGAATCCAGAAAATCATGAACTTGATACTTCAACATTTCATGCTTAATTTTTACAAAAAATTTTTGTGAAAATCATAAAAACCCCATGAATCAAGTATATATTGAGTTATAGAAATTATATATATTTTTTATTTACATTAATTGTAAAGTTTTGTAACAAAATTGTTCGGTTTGCGCAATTTGAAAAGAGTTATATACTTTATATATATAAAGAGTAATAAAAGTATAAGGACACGACTAGATATGGCAATGCTAATGCTATTCTACCAAAAAATGAGAAAGACGCGCGAGTACAATCAAGCAGTACTCGAGCAGACTAAGTTTGGTACAAAAACTAGTCGTATTGAAACGAACATAAAAAATGTTCAAAAGATGTATGAGGGTAGATTAAAAAGAGTTCAACAAACAGCACAAAGAATGCAAAGCTCTGCAAGTGTATTCTTCCAGAGAATGGCAGGTCTTGATTCTAATAACGTTAATATCAACATGATGGGATTCAACGGCTTAACCGGCTATGTACTAAATGCAACGAAAGGAATGCTCGTTGGTAAAGATATTAAAGACAAAGATAAGAATGTATTAGGCAAAATAGATGAAGATAGATTCAATGAAATGATGCAAGCCTATATTAGAAGAGGTTCCAATTATTTCATGTATGAATTTGGTGACGATGGTCAACCGGTTAAGGACGATAATGATGAAACTAAATATAAAACTTTATACAAAGATTGGGAAGTTACAGCATTTAAGGATGCACTACAATACGCACAGACTCAGCAGAGTATGGTACAACAAGAGGTTGCAAATACAACTCAGCAATACCAGAACAACGTATCTATCTGGCTGGAAGCAATGGAAGCTCAAATCGAAGCAGAACAGGATGCAGCACTCGAACCGCTCGAATACGAACAAACGATGATGGAACTCGACAAAGCAGCTTGCGACCAGAAAGTTACAAGACTCAAATCGGAACTCGACAGTTACACACAAGCTTGCGAGCAGGAAGCAAAAGACTCGGCACCGAAGTTCGGATTATAATAAAGATTTATATAAAAATAAAAGTCCGCCCCAAAAGGCGGATTTTTTATATAATTAATAATACCCTCTCTGTCACTTCGTGACATCTCTCCCTAGGAGAGATAGACTATTTCCCTCTCTGTCACTTCGTGACATCTGTCTTGACCTGCTCACGTTGAACGGGCTCGGCTGCGCCTTCAGCCCTCCGCTCGCAGGTCGTTCTCCCGAGGAGAGATAGACTGTTACCCTCTCTGTCATTGAGAGAGATAAAACTTACCCTTGGTCAATCACCTCAACATCTCCATCATCGGAAACAAACTGTATCCCGAATTTTGCACGGAAAATATATCTGACCGTATTGCTTTGAACTTCATACATCATTTTATTATAAAGGTCATATGCTTCTTTTTTGTATTCAATTAACGGATCTTTCTGCCCATACGCACGGAGCCCTATTCCTTCTCTCAGCATATCTATATTGTGCAGATGGTCTATCCATTGATTATCTACAACTCTTAAAAGTACATCCCTTTCTAAACTGCGCATAATATTATCATCTGAAAATACAATTTGTTGTTCTGCATTAGGGTCATACTGTGTCATTATTGAATTATAAAAACCTATAATTTCTTGCTCATGCTCCCTGTATGCTTTTTGAGCAGCTTCTTTAAGAGAATCATAAATCCGTGAAAATCTGTATGGCTTAATATCATCTATAGTTATATAAGAAAGCTGCGGAATATTTGAATGTAATTCTGTTATAAGTGTTTCCAAATCATCGGGAATATATTCTTCAGGATTCATTTCCGGCGTTATATAACTCTTTAACAAACGATCGATTTCTTTATCAATCATAAATTTAATATCTTCATTCAGATTTTTACCCTCAAGAACTTTTCTTCTTTGCTTATAGAACTTTTCTCTTTGTATATTCATAACGTCGTCGTATTGAAGTACACTTTTACGAATATCAAAGTGATATGTTTCAACCTTCTTTTGCGCAGATTGAATTTGTCTTGTTATTAAAGAAGATTCTATTGCCATATCCTCTTCTACATTAAGCATATTCATAAGGTTAGTAATCTTATCTCCGCCAAAAATTCTCATAAGATTATCTTCTAATGATAGGAAAAATCTTGTAGATCCTGGGTCCCCCTGACGTGCTGCACGACCTCTTAACTGATTATCAATACGTCTTGATTCATGTCTTTCTGTACCTATTACGTGAAGTCCACCTAATTCAACAACTTTAGCATGTTCCGCTTCTGTTATTGCACGTGCTTCCGCAAGAGCTGCATCTTTCAATTCTTCGTAATTTTTACTTTCTGGTGTAATACCTTTTTTATCAAGTTCTTCTTTCGCAAGATACTCGGCATTACCACCTAAAAGTATGTCAGTTCCTCTTCCTGCCATGTTGGTAGCAATTGTAACAGCGCCTACTCGACCTGCCTGAGCAATTATATATGCTTCCTTTTCATGTTGTTTCGCATTCAAAACGTTATGCTTAATCCCTTTTTTCTTCAAAAGTGCCGAAATATATTCTGATTTTTCAATGCTTACCGTTCCGACAAGAACAGGTCTTCCAAGTTCATGTTGTTTTATGATATCATCAACCACGGCATTATATTTACCACGCTCATTCTTATAGATTACATCCGGATTATCAATTCTAATATCAGGTCTGTTAGTCGGTATGACTGTAACTTCTAAGTTGTAAATTTTACCAAATTCAGCTTCTTCTGTCATTGCAGTACCTGTCATGCCGGATAGCTTCGGGTACAATCTGAACAAGTTCTGGAAAGTAATACTTGCCAGAGTTTGGGTTTCATCTTGTATTTCAACTCCTTCTTTAGCCTCAATTGCTTGATGAAGTCCGTCTGACCAACGTCTGCCGGGCATCATTCTTCCGGTAAATTCATCTACAATCATTATTTCGCCGTCTTTTACGACATAATCTGTATCTTTAATAAATAATTCTTTAGCCTTAAGAGCGTTTAAAAGGTCGTGTGCATATTGATTGTTTATATCGAACAAATCTTTACACCCAATAAGCTCCTGAGCCTTATCAATACCGTCTTCTGTAAAAATTACGTTTTTGTTCTTTTCATCTACCTCATAATCTTTGTTTTTCTCAAGCTTCGGAGCGATTTTAGCCATTAAATTATAGGTATCGGCTGATTTTTCAACACGGCCGCTTATAATCAAAGGAGTACGAGCTTCGTCAATCAAAATACTATCAACTTCGTCTATAATTGCATAATTATATGGTCTTTGAACGAGCATCTCTTTAGAAGTCGCCATATTATCACGTAAATAATCAAATCCGAATTCATTATTTGTGCCATAAGTAATGTCACAGGCATAAGCTGCTCGTTTACGATTAAATTCATCCGCATCATGTTGATTGGAAAGTATTACGCCAACAGAAAGTCCCAAAAACTTGTAAATCTGTCCCATCCATTCACTGTCACGTTTCGCGAGATAGTCGTTAACGGTAACAACGTGAACGCCTTTTCCTGTCAACGCATTAAGATATGCAGCAAGTGTCGCAACAAGTGTTTTACCTTCACCTGTTCTCATCTCCGCTATATGACCGTTATGGAGAAAATATCCGCCAATTAATTGCACATCAAAGTGACGCATATTCAAAACACGTCTGCCGGCCTCCCTTACAGTTGCAAATGCATCAGGAAGAATCTTATCCAAAGCCTCTTTCTCTAAAATTCTATCAGCTTTGGGATTATCAGAGGTTTGTCTTTTTGCTAAAAATGCTTTAAATTCATCTGTTTTGGCTCTTAATTCAGCATCCGTTAACTTTTGATATTCAGGCTCCAGTGCATTTATATGGTCAATTATTCCTAAGATTTTCTTAACTTTTTTCTCGTTAGGGTCACCTAACAGCTTTAATAAAAAACTAATCATTACATATCCTCTCCAATTAACTGGATGATAACACAAACAGGGGTAAATATAAATAGTCCTTTTCGTATAACTTTGCGGAACAACACAAATTAACTAATCAACTGAGAATATTTCTTTAATATCTTCCATGGTAAGTGATTTGGTTATATTTCTATCAATAGAAACTACGCTGTCAACAAGGTCACGTTTTCTGCCTTTGATTTTTTGAATTTTTTCTTCAACCGTGTTTTTCGTAATAAGTCTGTATACAAACACTTTCTTAGTCTGTCCGATACGATAAGCACGGTCAGTAGCTTGATCTTCCACAGCAGGATTCCACCACGGGTCATAATGAATTACGTAATCTGCACCGGTCAAATTCAAACCTGTACCTCCGGCTTTAAGACTTATTAAGAATATTGGAATATTCGGATTATTGTTAAAGTTATTAACTGCAGACTCTCTGTCTTTTGTCTTACCTGTTAAATATTCATACGGTATGCCTTCTCTGTCAAGCCAGCCTTTAATTATATCAAGCATATCAACAAATTGGCTAAATAACAGCACTCTGTGTTTTTCCTGTATGATTTGTTCTAACATGCCTTTAAGATATTCAAATTTTCCGGATTGAATAACTCCTTTAACGTGTTCTTTGTCATACAGTTTCGGATGACAGCAGATTTGACGCAATCTGAGGAGAGCTGAGAAAATAGACATTCTGCTCTTTTCAAGACCATTAAGTTCAATACTCTTAAACAATTCTTCCTTCGTACTGTCAAGAACTTCAAGATAGAAATCTCTTTGTTCATCAGTAAGTTCGCAGTATGCCATATTTTCAACTTTATCAGGTAAGTCTTTTGCTACGTCACGTTTCATACGACGTAAGATAAACGGAAATATCTGCAATTTCAGGCGTTTTTCAACAGTTTTATCCTGTCTTTCCATAATCGGAGTGACATATCTGTAATTAAATTCCGCAACATTAAACAAAAATCCCGGCATTAAAAAGTCAAACACTGACCAAAGTTCTTCCAATTTATTTTCAATTGGTGTACCTGATAATGCAAGCTTATGATCAGAAACAAGTTCTTTAACAGATTGAGCCGTCTGTGAAATTGCATTTTTTATATTCTGAGATTCATCTAAAATGATATATCTGAATTTAAATTTTTTAAGTTTTTCTATATCACGTCTTACAAGTGCATAACTAGTGATAACAATGTCGTAATTAGGGATTTCTTTGAATAAAGATTTTCTTTCCGCACCTTGAATTTTTAAGCAGGATAAATCAGGTGCAAATTTCTGAATTTCAGCTTCCCAGTTGAATACAACCGTTGTGGGAGTAATTACCAGTGTTGGCATTGGCCCGTCTACTTCTTTTGCTTTTTGAAGTAGAGTAAGCGCCTGCAAAGTCTTACCTAAACCCATATCATCCGCCAATATTCCGTTTAATCCATACTGATACAAAAACCACAGCCAGTTAAACCCCTTAATTTGGTATTCACGAAACTCAGCTTTAACCTCATTCGGCAAATCAACACCTTCTGCAGTTGTTGAGAATGTAGAAATCTGCTCCCAGAATTTGCGGAATTTATCACTCATTACAAGCTCAAAACCTTGATTTTGAAGCTCCGTAATCAAACCTACACGGTAAGTTTTAACAAGGAAAGTATTGTCATCATTTCGGTATGCATCAAATGAGTTAAATGAACGCATAATTTGATAAATATTTTGCGCAGGATATTCAACGAACCCTAAACTTCTTACACGAGCATATTTTTCACCACTTTGAATAGTTTCATAAATATCATCAAAGTTAATAATTTCTTCACCGACTTGACCATAAATCTGAATTTCCATACTATCAACCGATTCTTCAGAAAAATCAATTTTGGCACACATCTTAAATGGTTCAGAAATAAGTTTAAAGAAATTCATGTCGTCATGTTCTTCAAACTTCCAGCCTTCACCGGCTTGTTGAATATAATAGTTATAGAAATCTATAGCATTCTCTTTTTCTAAAGCAAGATTGTTTGTCTGCATCGGCACAAATTTGCACGCCAATAACATATTATATGCATTCTGTTCATGCTGATAATCACGTTTTATCCAATAAACAAGGTCATTTTCAGCATCTTTTACAGACAGATACGGTGATTTTTCATTACTTTTGGAATACGGAACTCTCACTCCGGAATAATCGAATTCCAGTGATGCTTTTAGCGACTGATCATAGTCAATACCCATAGTTACAACGTTTATAGGAGCTTTGTGTTCCAAAAGGAGCTTGCTTATATTTTCCGCAATCGTTACAGGCATAATTTCCTGTAAAGCCGGAAGCTCTTCATATACGAATTTACCGCCATCAGCATCTTTTAAGTCTGTAAAGGTAGATTTAATAATGCTTTGAGGAAGTTCATTCATAGCGACATTAATAGGAAATATAAGATTTCTATATCTTCCCCACTTTATTTGACGTGAAAAATAGTTTATCTCTTCAAACGGATACGTTTCATATTTGTCAGGCCTTGTCCAAAAAAGTTCAAGAACAATATTTGTTCCGCCGTTTACGTTGGTTGTCGAAACATCAAGGTTCAAAGTCCAAACATTATCCGTAAACATAATCCTGTCTTTGGTCTTTTCATCCAAAACTTCTTCCAATTCTGCCATTTGCGGAAAAACAGGTGCAAATTTTGTAATCGGAATATCATACCAGCCGGCTTTTTTATCTTGCTTTGATATTTTTAAAAGGGTCTGAAATATATTTAATTCCGCTTTTTGTGCATCATTAAGCGTGAAATCCGGATTCGTTCGCTGGATTTCAATTAATCCGCGCAAAATCGTTTCTAAAGACCTTACGATTTTATTTGTAGCTCTATCACGTACAAGAATAGAGAAAAAGTTTTGGCGGCGTTTCGGGTTAAAATGGAAGATATAATTTCCTTGAGGGTGTTCAATCGGCTCAGACACAATATCGCTAACATCAGGTTCGACGCCATTTTTCTCGAGATTCCATTTATCAAAAGCCCCGGTTTCTATAGCTTTTAAAGCTACTGCAACAGAATGTTTACACCATTCTTCTTTCAATGGGCAGTTACAGCGTGCCTCAATTTTATTCTTCTTAAAAATCAAATCCGTGGTATAGAAGTCTTGATAATTTCCCTTAACTCTTGCTTTAAAAAAGTTTTTTTCCGGATAAGACTCCAGAATCAAGTCTTTTTGATATAGTTCATACCCGCGCCTCCAACTGCCTGAAGTCGCATTCTTTTTTAAGAAGTCATAATTAAACTTAAATTCACTCATAAGTGAAACTTATCCTTTATAACGGGTTTTAACAAAAATTTGGCGTTAAACAAGCCCATCCTCAGCCAAAGGTTTATAACCTTAAGTGATATTATTACACATATTTTTTATTTATGCAAGTTTTTACATCCTCCCCTGCGGGGGAGAATAGAGGTGGGGGATAATAATCCCCAAAAGGCAAATTGTTTGTCATCAACGTACTTCCCCCCTATGGGGGAGGATGGAGTTGGGAGACAATAATTCTAAAAAGGCAAATTGTTTGTTATCAATGTGCTTCCTCCCCCGTGGGGGAGGACTGAGGTGGGGGATAATAATCCCCAAAAGGCAAATTGTTTGTCATCAACGTACTTCCTCCCCCGTGGGGGAGGACCTAGGTGGGG
>JAEEXX010000209.1 GCA_016287985.1 Candidatus Gastranaerophilales bacterium | reverse complement strand
AGAACTGCAATTCTCTTAACTGAAGCAGGAAGTGCATAGTTAAATCTCTTGACATCAAACGGTCTGTAAAGTCTTACTTTAAACAAACCATATTTTGTACCGCGTTTTGCGTTCAGGTATTCAATAGTTTCTTCGATAGTTTCGCAGCCTGAACCTATTGCAACGATTACATCAGTTGCATCAGGTGCACCTACATAATCAAACGGATGATATTGTCTGCCTGTAACTTTTGCAACTTTGTCCATATATTCCTGAACAATATCAGGTACTGCATCATAGTATTTGTTAACAGTTTCACGTCCCTGGAAATAAACGTCTGTGTTTTGTGCACCGACTTTACATACAGGAGCTTCCGGCCTTAATGCTCTGTTTTTAAATTCTTCAATATATTGAGGTTCAACGAGTGAAGCTATTTCTTCGTAAGAAATTTCTTCAATTTTATGTACTTCGTGAGAAGTTCTGAATCCGTCAAAGAACTGTAAGAACGGAACTTTAGCCTTGTAAGTTGAAAGATGCGCAACGAGTGCCATATCCATTTCTTCTTGAACTGAATTAGCGGCTAACATTGCGTAACCTGTGTTACGGCAGCCCATAACGTCTGTATGGTCACCGAATATTGCCAAAGATTGAGCGGCCAATGCACGAGCAGCAACATGTATTACTGACGGAAGCATTTCACCTGCGATTTTGTGCATTACAGGAATCATTAATAATAAACCTTGTGAAGCTGTGTAGGTAGAAGTTAAAGCCCCTGCTGCGAGAGAACCATGAACAGCACCAGCCGCACCTGCTTCAGATTGCATTTCAGCTACACTAACCTGTTTGCCCCAAATATTTTTCTTGTGTTGTGAAGCCCATTCATCAACCCATTCTCCCATTGTAGAAGAAGGAGTAATCGGGTAAATTGCGGAAACTTCGCTCAATGCATATGCAACATGCGCTGCAGCGTAGTTACCGTCAACAGTAATTGTGTTTTTTGACATATTTATATCTCCCTTTCTAATTAAGTAGCAATTTTAATAGAATTATACTCTCAACATTTTTTTGTTGCAATTAAAAGGGTAATAGAAATGTCCAAAATTGCAGATATTTAGTTGAAAATTTTTGTGTTATACTTTTTCACAACAATTAAGGATATGTCTGAGATGAAAAAGAGAACGATACTATCATTTGTCATAGCGATTGGAGGAACTGTCGGTGCCGTTTATGCATTAAAAAATCAGTCAATCTTGTTATTGATTTCGATTTTTGTACTTTCGTTCCTGATTGCTTATAAATTGACCAATTATATTGCTGATTTCAAAACCGTAAAAAATAATTCGAGAATCGATATAGTTTTTCTGTTAATCTTTTTTATTCTTTTATGCCTTCCCATTTCGCATATTGATAAAAGTGTGAAATCTGATATGGAAAACCGTAACCTTGCTAAAAAACCTGCCTTGGTAAGTAAGCATAAACTTAATTACAACTTCGGGAAAGATTTTAATAATTGGTTTAACGACAGGTTTAATGCAAGAAAACAAGCTATAAATACAAATATTGCCATAACTTGTATGATAAATTCAAAAAATTGCAAGAATGGTGAGGTTACTTTTGACAAAAAGCACAATTTGTTGTACAGAGAATTTAATTTTTGGGGGATGAAGCCTATAACCAAAAACAAAGAGGATATTCTGAAAACCCATGCCATTAATATTGGCAAATTGCAGGCGTACTGCAATAATAACAACATAGGTTTGTATCTTCTAATAGTTCCGCGGGCTTGCGATTATTTTGATTTTGATATGCCGGATAAAAGAAAGTATACAACAAACCCCGCGGATGAAGTTATAGATTACATAAAAGCCAATACGAATGTGAAAATTGTTTATCCCAAGAAAGAAATGGAGGAAGCAAATAAAGTTTCACCTGTATTTTTCAAGACAGACCACCATTGGACAAAGAAGGGTGCATATACAGGATACAGCTCGCTCATAAAAGAAATCAAAAAAGAATACCCCGATGTTGACTTACTGGATGAAAATAAACTTGAAAAATACTATGACAAAAG
>JAEEXX010000049.1 GCA_016287985.1 Candidatus Gastranaerophilales bacterium | reverse complement strand
ATTCACCTTCAGTTACTTCTTCTTGTAATTCTTCATTTTCAGCCATGCTATCACCCTTATATTTTTAAAATTTGTTTACAAAAATTTTTAATTCTTAATATTAATACATATATCTTAATAGAATTATAAAAATTTTGCAAGAGGTTTTATTATTCATTATAGGCTTAATATGAGCATATATCGGTTATTTTATAAATTTTCCTATAATAACTCTGTCAATATTAGCAAGGTCTTTTATCACAACGATTTCAGCAAAATTATCCTGCATCATTTTTTTTACTTCTGCACTTTGGTTTATGCCGAGTTCAAAGAGTAAGTATCCGTTTTTGTTCAAATACAACGGTGTATTTTCAATGATTTTTCTGTAGAAAATTAAACCGTTCTCTTCTGCAAATAAAGCTTGTGCTGGTTCATGCATAACTTCCGGTGAAAGAGTCGTTTTAATCGGAATATATGGTGGATTTGAAATTATCATGTCGAATTTTTCGCCATCACGTATGTTTGAGAATAAATCCGATTTTCGAAAAACAGCTTTGTTATTTATTCCCAGTCTTGTTGCATTATCCAATGCAACTCCAAGTGCATCCGAAGAAATATCTACTCCAAGTACAGTTGCGGCAGTGTTTTTAGCAATTGAGCATGCTATACAACCGGAGCCTGTTCCTATATCCAGTACTGTTTTAAAATCGTTGTTGTTTATAAGTTCAATAGCTTTTCTGACAAGAATTTCTGTTTCATCTCTCGGAATTAAAACATCGGGTGTAACTTTAAAGTATTCTCCCATAAACCAGGATTCGCCTATAATATACTGAATTGGGAGTCTTGTTTCTGCTCTTATAATAACCTTTTCCTTTAATGTGTAAAATTGTTCTTCAGAAAGTTTTTCACCGCATGCCTTATCCAGTTCAG
The DNA here is from genome assembly GCA_016287985.1 of Candidatus Gastranaerophilales bacterium. Taxonomy (GTDB): domain Bacteria; phylum Cyanobacteriota; class Vampirovibrionia; order Gastranaerophilales; family Gastranaerophilaceae; genus CAG-196. The sequence continues at coordinate 10,450 of JAEEXX010000049.1, read as the reverse complement.
TGTATTTACAAAAATGTTCCAAAAGAAGTTTTATTTCGTACTTCGCTTCATTTTGTTCTATTCCGCAATCAATCAATATCTGTGTTAATTCCTGAATATTCATGTAAAATCCTGTCTATTTCATTTCTTAAATCAAGTTTTGATAATGCCTCTGTATCAAGCATTTCAATATTGTAGCGTTTACACAATCTCTTATAATAGTATAGTTGTTTTTGGGTCGCAGGTTCTTTTGACATTTTAACTTCCTGCAAAAATTTTCGTTTCTGCTTTTCAAAAGCCCTATTTGATTCTATTATTGGTCTTTGAGATTCTTTGTATTTGTAATACTTTATACATTCCTTAATATAAAGTTCTGTATCTGTTAAAAATGGCTGTCCATCAATAATTTCCTTTATAAAAGGGAATCTTGAAGCATTTAATTCAAGATAATACTTTTCATCTTCAACAAATTTTTGCAGGAGCTCTTTGGAGTTTAAATTTAAATTTTGTTTTACTAGAGCACGCAAATGATGGCATAGAGCGCTTTTTTGAGTTTTATCAAATCCGTTGTAAATCAATTTTTTAATCTGATACATTTTGGCTCAATAATAGCATAAATAATTACTATTAAAAAGACACATTTTAGTCAATGTGTCTTTTATTAAGATTATTGTAAATTACTTTCTTTTGTAAAGTTTTTAGGGGTACCGGTATCCATACATACTCCGAATTGGCAACTTGAATTATAACCGTACTCTGTATTATTTGACCCAAATGCTCTGGTTTTAGTTGGTTTTATTTCACGTGATAAATCCATTGTTGAGGGTGTACTTGCGAACGATTTCGGTGGTGGTGGCGGCGGACCCATTGCATTCGGTGTTGCTTCGAGCTGTATTGGTGGGAATTCTGCGATGCATGCATCACCGTTAATTGGGCACGATGCGTATGCAGGATAGAGAGTGAGTATAAAGGTTAATGCGATTAGTTTTTTCATATTTTCTCCTTGTTCTACTTTATTATAATATTTGAGTTTTCCTCTACATTACCCGATTGTAGTCACCAAAAAGTTTAATAAATATTGAAAAAACAATCAATGAGAATAAATAATAAAGAATAAAAAATGAAGAATGCAAAACTTCAGCTAATAGGGAAAAAGTAATAATACCTATAGTAAAAGAACTTATGGCTTTATTCGAAATTTCTAATAATAAGTCAGATTAGTTAGTTGAGTACAATTTTCTTTTGCGGAACTAAAATTGGAATTACCGGATACTTCCTTGATATAATTTCCTTGTCATTATCATAAACGACAAAAGTTAAATCAGAAATGCTATAATCCATAACAATTTTTAAATCATTTGCCAGAGCATTATATACAAAATCTTCGTTTGGGATATTAACATCTAAATTTCCAATGGGAACTTCTTTCCCATTGCTTCCTACCGCTTTCACCGCTAATTTATGTTCTCCCACACTCCAATTAGGCCCGCAAATAATTGCTAAATCGAATCTAAATTCAGCCGGCATTGCGATTGTCGACAACCTGTCATATATATTTATGCAGGTTAGCCGGTTATTCTTAAATATAATATTTTCTGCTAATACTAAATATTCTGCCATTTCCATTTTCCCTTATTATGTTTTGTCACGTGGGGTAAACGAGCAGATGCGGAGTTATCTCTACTTTATAACTTTTTGAATATCTGCAGTAATATCATCTCCGCCATATACCACAGCTCCTTTAGTTATAACCATATCATATCCTTTGGCTTTTGCTTGAGCGGAAATAGTATCAGTTATATTCTTATCAATTTCTCTAAGTTTGGTTTCATAATTTTTTACCAATGTTTCTTTCTTTTTTGCAAAATCAGTGTTGTATTTTTTTAATAGTTTTTCTTTTCCTTCTTGGGTTTTCTGCTTGTCTACATCAGCCTGAGCCACTTTAAGCCAGTTATCAAGTTCTTTCATTTTATCTTGCTGTTCTTTCTTTAATGCCTGTACTTGTGCAGATTTTGCAACAACTGCAGGAATATCAATCACTGCAATCTTACCTTCTGCCATTGCTGAATTCATTCCAAATGACGCCACTAAAACAACTAATGCTGCTACAATCCCTTTTTTCATTTATTCTACCCCTTCCTATTAAAAGCTCACGATATGTTGATACTAAAACAAATAACCGAAGAACAACAAGTTTTCCATTAAAAATAATTTTATATCTTAGATAACCCTTTTCCCACTGTAATCATAATAAAAATTCACCGAAAAATCAAGTATTAACGAAATTTCGTAACTCATAACTTTACAATATAGTTTTTTTGTTTAATATTTGGTATAATACTACAACGTAGTGTATAAATTGTTATGTTTACTATAAATAATTAGGAAGAGAGAACGTTATGAATTTTTATTCAGAATTAGAATCAAATCGCGATGACGATGATAGAAAGTATGCTGTAAGAACTGCTACTGGCGATATGTATGAATTCAAAATGCGTTCAGCAGATTTCAAATTTGATTCAGAGGCCAATCTTATCATTTTTACGACTATACTAAATTACAGAATCGCAATAAATTGCCAACAAATAGAATCAATCAAATGGGATATTTTATAGTTGTCTGCGTGGCAGAATGTTCTTTAATAGATATATAAGAGTATAGTGGATTGTTAATTTTAAAACCGTTCTATCCTTGCTTTGCTTGATTATGTCATACAACTTATCCTGCTTCAAGGTATGATTTATAGGTTTCAATATTATCGACTTTTCTCAGTTTTTGAATTGCAATATTTTCTATTTGCCTTATTCTTTCTTTGGAGAATCCCATAATGTTTCCTATCTGTTCCAATGTTCGAGGCTCTTCATTATTAATCCCAAACCGTCTTTTGATAATTTCCTGCTCTCTTTTGTCCAAAACGCTTATAAGCTTTATAACATCTTCTTCCTGAAGAGTGTTTTGTGCAGAATTTTCAGGTGAAATATACGTTGAGTCTTCGACATAATCTTGTATGCATAAATCATCTGTTACTAGAGTATCCAAGCTTACAGGTTCGGTTTTTAAAGCATTTTTTACTTCTTCAATTTTTTTTGTATCCAACCCCGAAAGTTTTGAAATGGTTTCCTCATCGTTATTTAAACCTTCATTAAGACAAATTTTATTGCATGCCTGCTTATATCTTTTGATTTTATCAAGCATGTGAACAGGTATCCTTATTGTTCTTGAATGATTCGAGATTGATCTAATTATAGTTTGTTTTATCCACCAAGTTGCATAAGTAGAGAATTTAAAGTTTCTTTTGTAATCAAATTTTTCTGCAGCTTTAATTAGCCCCAAAGAACCCTCCTGTACCAAGTCCATGAACAAAACTCCCTGTCCGATATATTTTTTTGCAATACTTACAACCAACCGCAAATTAGATTGCACCAGTTTATTCATCGCATATTTCTTTTCAGCGGAAGAACCTTCTTTAATCATTCTTCCAAGTTCAATTTCCTCATCTTTTGTAAGAATTTTTTTCTTTCCAATTTCTTTTAAATACATTTGTAAAATGTCATCATTATTCACTATGGTACTGAATGTTTTCGGTTCTTCCTTCTCATTTGTTTCATCAATAAATTCCATCTCATCACAAATTGCTCTCTTTTCCATGCTATCTATATTCCTCCCTTAAATCTTTTTCTTAAAACTAAGACTGTTTTTTTCTAAAAAAGTTCCATTTTTAGAGTAATATTTTTGAGTTATAATTATTTCAATGTTAGATTATTGGAGAATTAAATATGAGTAAATATTTGCTTGAAGTAGGAGTTGAGGAATTACCTTATAAATTTATACCTATGGCCATCTCACAACTCGAAGCAGGATTTAAGAGCTTTTTTGAGTCAAACGGTATAGATTATTCAAATATAAAAGTTATGGCAACACCAAGAAGACTGGCAGTCCTGGTTGACGGACTTCCAAGCTCACAGCCTGATACGGAAAAAGTTGTAAAAGGTCCGATAGCGACTGTTGCTTACGATGAAAATAAAAATTTGACTAAAGCAGGAGAAGGATTTGCAAAGAAAAATGGGGTTGAAGCTAAAGATTTATACATTGAAGATAATTATGTTTACGCAAAAATTGTTGTAAAAGGTAAAGATACAAAGTCTGCTCTGCAAGAAAATGTTCCGATAATATTCTCGAAACTTCAAGGACCGCATTTTATGAGATGGGGTGCAAATGAGGTAAAATTTTCCCGTCCTATTCGCTGGGTGCTCTCAATTTTAGACAAGGATGAAGTTAAAATAAAAATAATCGATAAAGAATCTTCAAACATAACCAATGGTCATAGATTTTCGAAGCAAAATATTATAATAAATCATCCTGATGAATATGTTGATAAACTTAGAGAAGCGTATGTAATAGTTGATCAAGATGAACGTCAAAATAGGATTCTTGAAATTACAAATCAAGAAGCTGAAAAACTTAATGCTATTACCAGAATTTCTGATGATTTGTTGGAAGAAGTTACATTTATCGTAGAATACCCGGTTGCTGTTGTTTGCAATTTTGATGAGGAATTTCTTACAATTCCACAGGAAGTTGCGGTGACGGTTATGGAAACACATCAGAGATATTTCGCTCTTTATCAAAAGGATACAGGCAAGTTAATAAATAAATTCGTAACGATTACAAACTATATAGGAAACGAATTCGACAACATTAAAGCGGGAAATCTTCGTGTTATTAAAGCTCGTCTTGATGACGCAGTATTTTTCTTTAAAGAAGATACTAAAAAACCGTTAGAAAGCTATATTGAAAGCTTAAAAGGCATGACTTTCCAAAAGGGCATGGGCTCAGTCTATGACAAAACTCAGCGAATAGTCAAACTTGCCGAGAAAATTAATCCGAGTGAAACTGTTAAACGTACGGCAGAACTTTGCAAAGCTGACTTGGCAACGAATCTGGTATTTGAATTTACAGAGCTTCAAGGCTTTATTGGAGCTGACTATGCTCGTGTTTCCGGCGAAAGACCCGAAGTTTGCGAAGGAATAAAGGAACACTATTTTCCGCTTAATGCTGACAGCGAAACAGCAAAAACTCCTGAAGGTCAAGCTGTTGGTATAGCTGATAAAATTGATACAATATGTGCGGTTTTTGCTTCCGGCAAAAAGCCTACCGGCTCTTCTGACCCACTTGGAGTAAGACGTGCCGCACTCGGTATTATTAAAACAGTTTTGGAATACAATATAAAACTTGATTTATCAAAACTTATCGATGATGCATTATTGCTTTTACCGGTAAAAGCAGCTGTAAAATCAGATATAGAAGAATTTTTTGTTCAGAGATTGATAATATTTTTGAACGATAAATATAAAAAAGAATTTTTAGAAGCTTGTGCGACAAAAAATCCTTGCCATGATTTGTGTGACTACGTTAAAAGAGTGGCAGCGATTTCCAAAATGCCTGATGAAAAAATTGTTGAAAATGCAAACAGAGTTCTAAGAATTTTAAAAGATGGGGTAAATGTATCTGTAAATACAGATTTGTTCACCTATGAGGCGGAAAAAAATCTGTATTCGGAAATGCAGAAAATCAGTTTTAACGGAAACTATAACGATTACCTAAAAGCATTGATAAATATTAATCCTGCTGTTACCAAATTTTTTGAGGATGTTCTTGTCATGGATAATGATGAGAGAATTAAGAATAACCGCCTTGCTCTATTGAATGAACTCAAAAATAGGTATATAATATTAACAGATTTTTCTAAAATCAGTATTTAAACATAGGGATATAATTGAATTTTTGCTTGGATTGTAAATATTTGTAACAACTTTCCAAAAAATAGTCAATTTTTAGTTTCAGGGAACTTTATAGTAATACAAGTGAAGGAAATGTGAAGGACGAACGTTATGTTTAACTTAAAGTTTTTAAAATCATTAAAAAACGCATTAGATTCGAAAGCAGGCTTGCTGGCATTTTCGGAAAGCCAAAAAGCGGTTAATGCGGATTATATAAAGTCACTGTCAGGGACAGAACTTAAAATAAAGACTGACGAACAAAGGTTGGAAGCAATGGTCAGGCAGCAGTTGAAGGAAGAGTTCCCGAATATTGAGAAAAGTCCTTCATACGACTTACTTGTGGATGCAGTTATTCACAATTACAAGTCAAAACAGCTTCAAGCCGCAGATGATACTGCCGCAAAAGCGGACTAAGTAATCATCACTTTTACCACACTACAACAAAGCGGTTTGAAAGAAATTTCAACCGTTTTTTGTTAAAAAGTAATAGAGAGACTAATTATTTTCCCCTCCACTTTTCCCATAAATCGGGACGTTTAGTCTTTGTGCGAACAATTTTTTGTTCCATCCTAAATTCTTCAATGAGTTTGTGGTTTCCGTTCAACAAAACTTCCGGAACTTTCAATCCCCTGTACTCTCTGGGTTTAGTGTATTGGGGATACTCTAAAAGTCCGTCCGAAAAACTGTCGTCACGTGCGGATTCGATTTTACCTAAAGTTCCATCAATTTTTCTTGAGACACTATCTATAAGACATAGTGCAGGTAATTCGCCTCCGGTCAAAACATAGTCTCCAATAGAAATTTCTCTGGGTTTAATAATCTCTCTGATTCTTTCATCAAAGCCCTCGTAATGACCGCAGAGAATTATTATTTGGTTATATTGCGCAAGTTCGTTCGCAATTTTGTCATTATACGGTTCTCCTTGCGGAGTCATCATGATTGTTATAGAATTATCAAGTTTATTTACCCCTTCATAACAATCTACATAGGGCTGTGGTGCAAGTACCATACCGGCACCGCCTCCATAAGGAGTATCGTCGACTTTCCTGTGTTTGTCCAGCGTATAATCTCTCGGGTCAACTGTATGCACTTCAATAATCCCGTCTTCTACAGCTCGTTTCATTATGCTAAAGGACATGTGCGATTCTATTAATTCCGGAAATAAAGTCAAAACATCAAATCTCATGAGAGTAAGCCCTCAAGGTTGTTAATCTGAATTCGTTTTGTTTTTATATCAACGGAAGTTACAATAGCCTTTACAAATGGTACAAGACAAATATTTTTTGAGTTTGTTTTGACAGAGAGCAAGTCGCTGGCTCCATTATTAGATACACCGACAACTGAACCAACTCTTTTTTCTCCGTCATAAACATTCATTCCTACAAGTTCGTCAATTAAAAACTCATCTTCTTCAAGAAATTCTCTGGCAGTTGTTTCATCAACAAATACAACAGAACCTTTGTAAGCAATTATTTCATTTAAAGAATTTATTCCTTTGAATTTTACAATCGCACATTTTGGAGTAAATCTAAGGTTTTCTATTTCAAATTCCTTGTACTCTTCGCCTGATTTTAAATACACAGATTCGACTTGAGCCAAAAAACCCTCACGGTTTTTGGTATAACCGAGTTTTGCTTCTCCTTTAACCCCATGAAAATTGAGAATCTTACCTATAGAAACAAAGTTATTCTTCATCTTCTTTCTTCTTAGGCTTTCTTCCCCTTTTAGGCTTTTCTTCTGGTTCGGCATTAGCAGGCTGGACAGGTTGTTCTGCGGATTCAACAGCAGGAGTCTCTTTAGAAACTTCTTTATTTGCAATTGGGTGTTTCGAAACCATATAATCCGCAGGTTTATCTGCTCTATCCTCATTCCATCTGTCTAAGCCCAACTGCGCCCTAACAAGTTTTATACCGACATGAACACGCCACTCATCCATTTTCAATTGAGCTGCGATAATCTTATGACAGCCGATTGGGGGTAGTGGTAATAACGGTTCATAAAGCATTTTAATAGCGTTCAACTGATCTGGTGAAATTGCAAGTTTCCTTTTCGGGAATGGTAATTTTGGAAGCATCAATTTTTGTCTCACAAGGTTAATTCCGAAGAATACTTTTTGCGGCTCTAATCCCATATGTGCACCAATTACTTCATGCGCATCCGGATTTGGTAACGGAAGCATGGTCTTATACAGAATTTCAATTTGTTCCAATTGTTCCTTACTTACTAATAACGGTTTAGACTGCTTTTGCGGCTTTGGACGTTTATTTGGATTTGGTCTGCGCTGGAAATTGTTGTTGTTTCTACCGCCGCTTGCGTAATTATTTCTAAATCCTCTGTTATCGCGTCCGCCATTATTATTTCGCTGTTGATAGCCACCACGATTGTTGTTGTCACGTCGTTGGTATCCGCCCTGGCTTCTGTCACGATTGTAATCTCTTTGTCCACCATCACGATTATAGTTGTTGTTTCTATATCCGCCATTTTGTTGAGATCTATCATAACTGTGAGGTTTTTGCTCTATTGTATATGAGCTGTAACTTTGCACCGGCTTTTCTTCCGGTGAATCACTCTTATCTGCGTATAGACAATTGGGACATATTACACGCTTGGGGTTCTTTGTTTCAAATTCAGCACCACATTTAATGCACTTGTTTACATACATAATTAAAGCCTCTTAACCACAATAAATAAAAAATTTCACTAACTAAAAATCCTGTTAACAATATATAATGAGATTCAATAAAAACAATCGGTTTATAACCGAACGTTCTTATTATAATACTTTTTTTTAAAATAATCAAGTATTAGCTTTTATATCATTTTTTATGATAAATCAAACTGCTTTACATTAGGGTCTGTTTATAGTCTAATTATATTACTGAGGTATACCCTCTAGTTTTTAAGAAAGTGATACTCTAAATTATTGAATAGCCAAAATATAAAATTAGCGAAATTTGCAGGTTTTTGTTACGGAGTCAAACGTGCTGTTGATACAGCTATAAATCTAAAAATAGAGAATCCGAATAAAAATATATATATTCTAGGTGAATTAATACATAATACAGATGTAATTGATGAGCTTGAAAGTATTGGAATAAAAACTATTTACGAGGTTCCTGAACAAGGTGATGGAATTTGTATCGTAAGAAGTCATGGTGAATCTCCTGAAGTATTCCAAAAGCTCGTAAAAGCAGGATTTGAGGTTGTAGATTTAACCTGTCCTGATGTTAAGAAGGTTCAGCAACGGGCCGTAGAATTAGCTAAAAACAACTATTTTGTTGTTATTGTAGGTAAATCTAATCATCCTGAAGTGGTCGCAATTAAAGCAAATGCGTGTTTATATTCGGATAATGTTGTTGTAGCGACTGCTGTTGAAGAATTAAAACCTTATGAAGAACAGATAAAAAAACATAAAAAAGCCGGTGTTGTGGTGCAAACCACCCAGATGCTCTCGACTCTTAATTTAATAACTAACTATCTTAATTCAATTGCAAAAGAAGTTTTGGTACATAATACAATTTGCCAATCAACGGCGATGCGCCAAAAAGAAGCAAAAGAATTAGCAGAAGAAAGCGATTTAATGATTGTTGTCGGTTCAAAAAAAAGTGCGAATACATCACATCTTGCTGAAATTTTAAAAGACTGCACAAAAACTATTCATATTGAAAACGATTCCGAATTAAGTGAATACGAAAATTTTATAAGAAATTCAAAAGAAATCGGCATCACAGCTGGGGCATCAACCCCGCAAAATGTAATAAATAAAGTTATAAATAAATTAAAGGAGGAATAAAAATGCAAACACTAGAAAAATCAGAATTTGAACAATTATTAGAAGAAAGTTTTGCAAAATCAAACAACGTTGCTGATATCGTTGAGGGTACAGTAATCAAAAAAGAGCAAGAAGGTTATTTAGTCAGTGTGAAGGGTGCAAAAATGGAAGCGTATCTTTCTGATAAAGAACTTTCAAGTGATACAGAAGAACTTGAAATTGGTGACACAAGAGAATTTTATGTGCTAAAAGAGGAAAACAACGAAGACCCGATGCAATTATCGCTTAAGAGAATTGCATTTGCACAAGCTTGGGCACAATTAAATGATGCAAAAATTCAGGGAGATACAATTCTTGCTAAGGTAGTTTCAACTGTCAAGGGCGGAGTTTTGGTTGATGTTGCTGACCTGAAAGGATTTATACCTTCTTCTCAACTAAGAACAGGAACTCCGTTTGAAGGCCTTGTAGATACAAAGATTGAAGTAAAAGTCCTTGAAGCAGATCCTAAGAAGAACAAGCTTATTCTTTCTCAGAGACAGGCTGTTGCTGAACAAAGAGATCAAGTCGTAGACAATGTTCTTTCTTCGCTTGAAGAAGAACAGGTCGTTTCAGGTAAAGTCGTCAGAATTACTGACTTCGGAGCTTTTGTTGATATTAATGGTATTGACGGACTTCTTCCGATTTCGGAAATTTCTTGGCAGAGAATTAAACACCCGTCTGATGTTCTCAATTTGGGCGATGTTATCGAAGTAAAAATTATTAAAATTGATAATGAACTAAAGAGAATCTCATTGAGCTTAAAGAGAATGGGTGAAAATCCTTGGGAATCTATTGAAAATGAATTTAAAGAAGGTCAGGTTATAAAAGGTACTGTTAATAAAGTAACTTCCTTCGGTGCTTTCATTAACATATACCCGGG
>JAEEXX010000208.1 GCA_016287985.1 Candidatus Gastranaerophilales bacterium | reverse complement strand
GCAGGTGTAAGCGTCGTGAGGCGTTCAGCCGAGCATTACTAATAAGTCGTGAGACTTGGCCATATCATCGTTTCCGTTCATTCGAACACTTCTAAAATATCCGTCCTGCGTGCCTGCCTCGTGCAGCTTACGCGCTTCGTTTTTGACATTGTATAAAATGTCGGTGGCCATAGTGGAGAGGTAATACCCGTTCCCATTCCGAACACGGAAGTCAAGCTCTCTTACGTCGATGATACTGGGTTCGTCCCGGGAAAGTAGATAGCTGCCGACTTTTTTTTGTTTAAAATCATTTTAAGAACTCTTTCCATTTAATAATTAACATAGAATCTTTCCCGGGACGGACCGAACTCTGTGAATAGTTTTGAAACAATCGTTAGCAGAGACCTCGAGGAGTAATCCGCGAGTTTTGATGCGCAAAGCGCAGCAAAACTCGGTAGTGAGCCAGTTTGCGAAGCAAACTGAGCGAACGTAGAAAGTAGGTAGCTGCCGACTTTTTTTTGTTTAAAAATCTATTTTTTGTATTATAATATAACATATGGTTAATGCATTGGTTATTGTGCTGCTGGTAATCGCAGTCCTTATAGCTGTCTGGTTTTTATGGCAGATACTGCTCTGGATTTTCTGGATTTTTGTAAATCTTACAATCAGTAAGAAAAAAGAATATACAAAGACATCAAAATTTTATAACTGGGCCTTTGTACTATGGTACAGGTACATGATGATAGCCGGCCGTCTTAAGGTTCACGTTACCGGCTATGATAAAGTTCCTTTTGGGAAAAGGTTTTTACTGGTTTCAAATCATTGTTCAAAATTTGATAATTTTATTCACTGTGCTGTATTAAAGAAGACACAGATTGCTTATATTTCAAAGCCGGAAAATTTTAAGATTCCTATCGGTGGACGTTTTATGCGAAGAGGTCTTTATCTTTCTCTGCCACGTGGAAATACCCGTGAGGAGTTTAAAGTAATAATGAAGGCAATTGAATACATAAAAGAAGATAAGGTTTCCATCGGAATATTCCCGGAAGGGTCGAGAAGTAAAGACGGTCTTTTACAGGAGTTCAAGCCGGGTGCTTTCAAGATTGCCGAGAAAGCAAAATGTCCGGTTATTGTCTGCAGTATGAGCGGTACCTTTGCTATTCACAAAAACTGGCCTTGGAAAACTTCTCATGTATATATGGATATTCTTGATGTGATTGAGCCTTCTGTATGGGATGAAAAAAATACTGTAGAAGTTTCTCAGTATGCACATGATTTGATTCTAAATAATTTGAATAAGATAAATCAGTAAGAGAGGTATAAAAATGATTTATGTATTTATGAATGCACTTTCAAATAATGGAAAAGGAGTTGAAGCAAAAGCTCAGCTTGAGAAACTGTTTGAAGGTCAGGAATTAAAAATCCTTAATGTTAGAGAAATTAAAAATGCTGCTGATAGCTGCAAAGCATTGGCTCCTGAAGATAAAATTGTTATTGCGGGAGGCGATGGTACTTTAAGTCGTTTTGCAAATGATATTTATGAGCTTCATCTTAATAATGAAATCTTCTTCTATACCTGCGGAACCGGTAATGATTTTGTAAATGATGTTCGTGATAAATGTAAAATTGAAAATAATCTCATTCCTATGAATGAGTTTTTGAAGTCTCTTCCTGTGGTTACTGTGAACAATGAAAAACACTATTTTATAAACGGTATTGGTTATGGTATTGACGGTTATTGCTGCGAAGAAGGCGATAAACTTCGTGCAAAATCGGACAAGCCTATAAACTATGCGGGAATTGCAATTAAGGGAATGCTTGGTAAATTTAAGCCTTGTGGTGGAAGTGTAACTGTAGACGGCGTTACTACCCGCTATAAGAAAATCTGGCTGGCTCCGACAATGAATGGCCGCTACATTGGCGGCGGAATGAAAATCACTCCTGATCAGGACAGACTTAATACCGAGCATCTTGTTACAAATCTTGTTTTCCATGATTCTGGCATGCTTAAAACTCTTATGGTTTTCCCTTCAATTTTTAAGGGAGAACATGTTACTCACAAGGATATTATCGAAATAAAAACTGGTCATGAAAT
>JAEEXX010000207.1 GCA_016287985.1 Candidatus Gastranaerophilales bacterium | reverse complement strand
TGTGCAGTTGAAACAAAGAGCCTTGCGTGGCGATAAATTCGCAAGAGAATTTTCTTCAATTTATGTACCTTATGAGTCTGAAGAGATGGCTGAGGCTATTTGCCCTGAATATTACAATAAACTCAAAGATTTAATGGACCCTGATGAAAGATTGTATTTCTATTATTGCAGTAAATTAGGTGCTGATGATTTATGCTCTGATTACGAAAACAGACCGGATATATGTAAAGATTTTCCGCATAATCCTTTAAAACTCTTGCCTTCAAGATGCAGTTATAATGTTTGGAGAAATGAAATTGCTAAGCAAGCAATGCTTTTAAATGCAAAGAAAGATATAATAGCATTCTACAAGCAAAAATTGGGATAGTATTATGAATGGCGTTTTATCAGGTTTAAGTTTAAGTGAAATAGAAAAAATAACCGACGAAATGAATGCATCAAAATTTCGTGCAAAACAGATTCATAATTGGATATATTCAAAATCTGTTTCCTCAATTGACGAAATGACAGACCTTGCAAAAGATTTTAGGGAGAAATTGAAAGAAAAATATACAGTTACCGAAGCAAAAATCAAGATTAAACAGGTCAGTTCAGACGGAACTATAAAATATTTGATAGAATACCCAGACGGAGAATGTGTTGAAACCGTTCTTATGAGATTTGATAATCGTGCAAATCTGACTGCATGCGTAAGTTCTCAGGTTGGCTGCGCTGTTAATTGCTCTTTTTGCGCTACAGGTAAAAGAGGGTTTATAAGAAATTTAACGAGCAAAGAAATTATTGAACAGGTTCTTACGATACAAAGAGACACCGGATTAAAGGTTACTAATGTTGTGTTTATGGGACAAGGGGAACCCCTTTTAAACTTAGACAACGTATTAAAAGCACTGGAAATATTTAATACTGATTTTCAAATAGGAGCTAGAAGGATAACAATTTCTACAAGTGGAATAATTCCAAAAATAAATGAACTTGCGAAGTTTGAATTACAGTCAACTCTCGCCATATCTCTGCATGCGCCAAACCATAAGTTAAGAGCGGAATTAATGTCAATTGAGAACAATTATAGCATTGAAGAATTAAAAAATGCTCTATTAAATTATATTGACAAAACTGGACGCAGGATTACAGTTGAATACATTATGATTAAAGATTTTAATGATACCTTTGAGTGTGCAAAAGAACTCGCAACTTACTTGAAGGATATTAAATGCAACGTGAATTTGATTCCATACAATTCGGTTGACCAAACAAAATATAAAAAGTCATCCGGAGACAACATTATGAAATTTAAGTATATACTTGAGCATTCGGGGAAAAAAGTAACCGTAAGACTTGAGCGCGGGGCTGATATTGATGCTGCCTGCGGTCAACTCAAAGGCCGGAAATAAACACTGAGAGGAGTTGTCGTTGAATAACATATTTAAAAATAACCTAATTGCTTTAGCTCAAAAAAATCCTGCACTGACAGACAAGCTCCAAAATTATGTACCGGATAAAATACCGGAATTAGTAAATGAAAACGGTGCATATAATTTCAAATACAATGGTTTGCTTATTCACAATCAGCAAAATCCGCTCGGAGAAGCGCAAGAAATTTTTTCAATGACAACAAATGAACCGGTTTCAATACATTTGGTTTATGGATTGGGGTTAGGGTATTTATTTCAAGTTACTGCACTTAAATCAATAGGAACTGTAATTTTATATGAACCTGACTTAAATATTTTATGGGCTGCATTTAATTTGGTTGATTTTTCAAATGATATATTAAAGAAAAATGTATTCATTACCAACACTTTGGAAGATACCTCATCTGAAATATATAAAAAATCAAATACACTTAATACTCCGCAGCTGATTTCGCTTCCCTCTGTCAGAGAATTTGATTCCAAAGGATTTGAAACCCTCGTTAGGAAGCTGCAGGAAATCGTTGGTTCATATACATTGGATTTAAAATTTACAAAAGAAAAATTTTATCCGTCCTTAAAAATGCTAATAAAAAATATTCCCGCCCTATTAAATGAAGTGCCGTTGGCGCGATTTAAAAATATATTCCAAGGGAAAACTGCGGT
>JAEEXX010000048.1 GCA_016287985.1 Candidatus Gastranaerophilales bacterium | reverse complement strand
GTCCTAATCTAACTTGTGATGCCGACATTCCCATATTTTCAGATCGCTTTCCTTTACAGTTTTCCCTTGTTTACATGTAATTACGGCATTTTAGGGCTAAAACTTTAGTACTTAAATCAAAATTGTTACAATTCGTTACATGGCGAGTTAAGATTTTTTATTCTAAATTATATGCTCAGGCATAGCAATATTACCTTGAGACAGACGTTTTTTGAGTTCGCCTTCCGGATTATAGAACGGTTCAACTGTCATTATCCTTGCAGCAATATCAGGGTAGTGGTAAATAAATTTTAATTCACCTTCAGTTAGAGGTTTTTGTGTATGTACGTTTGCGTAACGAGCAAGTTCAAGAATGTTTCTCGCTTCGTTTTCGTCCTTAAATTCGATTTCAAGTTTGTCGTATACGTTTCTGAACCCTTTAATTCCGCCGTATTCCCCCGTTGTAATCATTCTCCCGGTTTCAATGATTTCGGGTTCACCACGTCCCAGTTCTTCAAAATCATATAATTCATAATTTCTTCTGTCTTTTAAAGCTCCGTCAGCGTGTATACCTGATTCGTGTGCAAATGCGTTATCTCCGACAGCGGGTTGATTAATAGGGATTGGTAATCCAAATGCGTATGCAGTATATTTAGCAAGTTTCCAGGATTTTGATAAATCAATTTGTTCATCCACTTGGTAAATATCTCTGAATCCTGCCGATTTTTTGCAAGCCAAAAGGCAAGAAACTAAATCCGCATTTCCGGCACGTTCCCCCATACCATTTATGGCTGTGTTAATATATGCATCAACTCCTGCATCTACGGCTGCCATTGCTCCTTCAACCGAGCAAGCAACTGCCATGCCGAGGTCATTGTGGAAATGAAGCTCTATAGGCATTTGAGTTTCTTTCGCAAGTTGATAAATTCTGTTATAAGTGGTATGCGGGTCTTCGTAACCTAAAGTATCACAATATCTGAATCTGTACGCACCGCATTTTTTTGCCTCTTTTGCCACTTTAATCAAAAATTCCAAATCACTTCTTGAAGCATCTTCAGCATTAACGCCGATTATTTTAGCCCCCTTAGAAACTGCGCATTCAACAGCTTCGCAGGTCATTTTTAAAATATCATCTTTTGTTTTTTTACCTAAATATTTGCCCTGTATCATTTGGTCGGAAGTTGATTGAGAAAGATTGCAATTCTCAAGCAAAGGACAGTTCTCAAATGATTCTTCAACATCTGCCGTTATTGCTCTCATCCAGCCTGAAAGCTTTGTCTTTCTGATTACACCACGCCTTACAAGCTCCAAATTCGCATTCAAATAATTCAACTCATGCATCGTTGTCGGAAAACCAAATTCAGACTGAGTAATTCCCATATCATCCAGCATCAAATTAATTATAGTTTTCTGGAGTTTTGCAAGTCCTAATCTTGAAGTCTGAACCCCGTCCCTATTAGTAACATCAACAAAATATATTTTCGGCATATTTAAATATTCCTTACTGTACTTCCACAGGAATATTTTACAACATTACAGATAATGATTGCAAGAATAGTTTTATCTGAGTTGAAAAGTGTTTGTATCTGTTGTTTGTGAAGGCTTAGCTGTAGTTTCCACAGCGATAGGTTCTTTGTGTTTTGTTTGGAATAAATCAACAAAATACTTGGTAAATGAAGCTGCAACAAAAGCAAGGGCAAGTCCTATCGCTTGCAGATAATTTCTGCTTTGTTCCTGTTCATGAGTCAGCTGTTTAGAAATACGAGGTTTAACATTAAGCCTGTTTACCTTTAAAGCGCAAAAATTTGTTTGTTGACTAGTGTCCATTGGTTGAATTTTCATTCACATACCCCTTATCTTTACATTATCATTATAGCACTTGTTGTATACCTTTACAACCCCGATATTATTTTAATTGATACTATTTCAGTTTGTTTGCGATATGAATGCCTACCCCATAGCGTTCGCAGTAGCGTTTTAATTCTTTAATTACCACTCCTGACAGTGCAAATACGGCAATTAAGTTTGGTACTGCCAAGAATAATGTTACCGCATCAGACAAGTTAATTATTGATTGAAAATTCATTGCCGAACCGGCAATAATGCAGATACAATAGAGAGCCTGAAATATTCTTGTATTAAATTTTCCCCCTCCGAAGAGAAAATTCCAAGCCTTAACACCGTAATATGAACCGCAAAGCATTGTTGATAGTACAAAACAGCTTGCCATAATTGTTAAGAGAATAGGAAATCCGGGACAAATTGTTCCGAATGCCTTAGACGTAAGTTCAATGCCTGCAATCCCTTCAACGTTCAGATATGCACCCGAAATTACAATTACAAAAGCAGTCGCTACACCTACGATAACTGTATCAACAAACGGCTGAAGCATAGATATAAATGCTTGTACAACAGGTTTATTGGTATTAACAGCCGAAAACGCAATTGGTGCAGTGCCTAAGCCGGATTCATTTGCAAACATTGCACGTCTGAATCCCCAAAGAAGGCAGGCAAAAGCGCCTCCGGTCATTGCTTGAGGAGAAAATGCTTCTTTTATAATAAGTGCAATTGTATGAGGAAGATGACCTATATTGAGAACACAAACCAAAAATGCGCTTGTAACATATAATGAACACATTATCGGAGTAATTTTTGAAGTAAATTTTCCGATGGCTTTAATCCCGCCTATTATTGTAAACCACGTTATTATTGCAACAATTGTTCCAAGAATCCATCCATTATCAGCAAAAATACTATTACTGCCACCTGTAACCTCGGTAAATTGTGCTGTCATAGCGTTAATTTGAAATAAGTTCCAGCCTCCAATCATAGCAAATACCGCACAAACTGCATAAATTTTAGCCAAAAACTTTCCTGTTATTTCAAAATATTTTCCCCTACCTTTAAAAGCGAGCGGAATATAATACATAGGTCCGCCGGAAACTGTACCGTCTGAATTTGCCTGTCGGAATTTTACACCCAGAAGAACTTCGGAAAATTTTAGTGCCATTGAAAAAAGTCCGGCAACAATCATCCAAAATATTACCCCTGGGCCGCCAATTGATACTGCAGCTGCAGATCCTGCAACATTACCTATTCCGGCTGATGCTGAAATAGTGGCACTTAAGGCTTGAAAAGATGACAATTCACCCTTTTTCTTCCTTTGGTAACCTGACGGATTGTCATGTTTGTATTTGTTTGTAATTAATTTTATTGCGTGTTTGAATCCCCAAAAACCGATAAATCCCGTCCTTATTGTAAAAAATAAGGCTGCAGAAATAAGCAAAACAACTAAAAATTCTACTTTCACCCCGCAAATTGTAACGTATGAGAAAATAAAACCTGAAACTCTGTCTGCTATTGGAGCCAGTGCGCTATCTATAACGGCATCGATATCCATAGTTATATCTTACAATAAACATGAAATAACTAAAAATTGTATGTTATAATTGCCATATATAAATTAGGAGAGGAATTAATGCTTAATTTGATATTACAATTTGTGATAGTAATTATCGTTTCATACTTAATAGGTTCTATTCCGACAGGGTATCTAATAGTCAAAGCAAAAACAGGCCAGGATATACGAACGGTAGGTTCAGGTTCTACAGGTGCAACAAATGTAAAACGAGTTCTCGGTAAAAAATGGTTTTTTACGGTTATGATTCTGGATGCGATAAAGGGGGCCGTTCCTGTATTGTTGGCGAAATTTTTCGGAACAGCCGGTTTGTCAATCGGTCTATTACCGGTTTTAGCATCAATTGCTGTAATT
Organism: Candidatus Gastranaerophilales bacterium; assembly: GCA_016287985.1. Lineage (GTDB taxonomy): Bacteria > Cyanobacteriota > Vampirovibrionia > Gastranaerophilales > Gastranaerophilaceae > CAG-196. The sequence continues at coordinate 7,741 of JAEEXX010000048.1, read as the reverse complement.
ATAGGGCATAGCAAACCATGTTTTCTTGGGTTTAAGGGGGGAAAATCAGTTGCATCGGGTGTTGGTACCATTTTAGCCCTTAATTATGTTGTGGGGATTCTAATTGCATTAATTTGGGCAATAGTTACATATTTAACAAGATATGTGTCGGTAGGTTCAATAATAGCATTGGCTGTTTCGCCATTCCTAATGTATACAATGGGCTCACCATTCGCTTATATTATGTATTGTGTAATTGGTGCAATATACATAATTTATTTACATAGAGAAAATATAAAACGTTTAATTGCAGGAATAGAAAATAAAGTACGATAACCAAGGAAGATAAATCTTAGCCCCATCGTTTGTTCAAAGTCGTGTGATTCAGTAATAGCGTACTTCTTACACTTAAAAGATTATACTTTAGTATTAGAAAAATGGGGTTTACAGGGCAATTTTTTCACGTTAAAATATGTTTGTATAAAAAGAAAGTGTGTGAATATGATTCAACCGATTAGTGCCTTCAGCCCTCGGGCGGGATTTAGAGGGTCGTCTGTGCAATCAAAAAAAACACCTCAAGAGAGAACTAAGTCACAGGTTGCCCTAATTAATGCAGCAGGAACATCTGTTGTGGCCGGCGGTCTTACTACTGCTATTGCAAGAAGTTATACTTCTTCATGGGCGCATGCCGGAATCCTTGGACTTTGCGGAACTGTTCTATCAATGTTTTTTATTGCTCCTCTGCTAGTTGAAAATACAACATTATTGAAAAGCAAAAAAAAACATGATACGACAGGTTTTGCTGTAAAGGAAAAATCGATTGCTCCTTTAACTGCTAAAGAGGTAATTAAACCCGCAAAAAAGTTAGTGCAGTTTAGACAGCAGTCTTAACGCATAGGATTGTTTTTACCTAAACCAAAACCTTCGCGCAGAATTTTAAATAGTGCAATTGCACCAACGCCAATTGCACCGGCTTTAGCGAGAAAGTTTTTGCCGAGAATTGCAAATGCCGAGCAAATTATAATAGGCAGTTTATTTGCAAGTCCGTACATAAACCCTTGAAATCCGCCTTTGATTTTTCCGTATGTCCCGGGGATTGGACTTCTTGAACGGAGATTAAAAGTTTTTTCTCTAAGAGCATTGGTAGTATAACTAACATTATCTAATGTCCTCGAGCTGTAGTATACATTTTCTAAATAGCGTTCCTGTGCGTGGTCTGAGCCTATTTGAGAGAATTGTTTAGATATTTTTACAGCATCATAGCAAGCAAGCCCCATTCCTGCGGCGCCGATTGTTCTGCATGCAATTTTTGTAAAAACATTCATTAGGTTTCTCCGTTATTATTCTGTTGATTTGGAACGGGTATATATTTGACTTCAGTGATAGCTGTCCGTTTTAATAGAATTTGTGAAGCTTCCAAAACATCTTCCGGATCTGCTTCAGGATTTTGCTGAATTTGTGTTAGCAATTGTACAGTATAATCATTGCCACTTGCAAGTTCGGAAGAAAATGCACTCAATGCAGCGATTCGTACAAGTTTATTTGGGTCTTGAAGCATCTTGTTCAATAATGCGTTTAATGCAGCATCATCGTATCGATTTCTGTCTTCGTCAAGTCTTGTTAATATTTCTTTAGCAGCCATAAGTCTTATGTCTGTATTTGGATTATTTAAATAATTTTCTAATGACATAATATATTCATTTGTAAGGGAAACAATTTTAGTTTTTTTGCCGCTTTTTTCCAGTTCTTTTTCTTCTGCGTTGCGTTCGTCAAGCTCTTGTATTATTTCTTCTGAAGTTGTCATATCTAAAGAGTCATCTGTTTCTGTCAAAGTATCGTCAACGGCATTATTTTTCGGAACGTTATCAGCTATGTTTTCCGGATTGGCTTTTGGACTTTCATTATTTTGTATATTATTTTCTGCTTGCGGATTCATATTTGGGGATTTAATTGATTCTGCGCTTTCATCATTAGAATTTGGATTTTCATGCGAATTTTCGCTCTGTTCAACTTTAATATTAAGTACTTGTTCCGGATTTGATGTTTGTTCCGGGTTTTGTGCATAATTATTTATGTAATATTGTTGTGGATAGGAAGATAATTCTTTTGATTGATCTGTAGATGTTTCAGTGTTTTTTGTTTCGGAAACATTATTGGATTCATCAAGATTCCGGTTTGAGTTTGAAACGGGTTCTAAATATGACCCTTTGTTAATATATTGAGAATTGTTTTGAGGATTTATTGGGGGAGCAAAGTAAGGATTTTGCTGTTGATATTGCGGATTGTAGTTGCTATTATAAAGTATTTCCGGTGGCAATTGCGGATATTGCGGTGGTATGTTCATCGCAGGATTAGTAATATTTATTGTTACGCCGGAGTATGTTGGCGGTTGTTGATTTGTACAATTTAAATAATCAGTCATAAGTCACCTTTCACACTATATTATTATAAACGTACATCATTAAAAAAAATTGCCTGTTTTTTTTAATTTTGTTAAGTATTGTAACGAAATTCAACCATATATATGATGGTCAGCATGCCGTCATGCGTTAAATTGGTAGAGGTGCATGGTGCACTGTCTTATCTTAGGACTGCAAACGGAGAGGAAAATTGAAAAAATTCAAGTTTCGATTACAAGTCGTGCTTGATATGCGCGAAAACGAACTTGAAAAACGCCGTATAGAAGCGGCGAAGATACTTGCTGTTTTGAATGAACAGACGGCGAAGCTTGAAGGAATACTTCAAGCACAAAAACGAAACAGCGAAGAGATGGAAAACCTTTATAATCAGGAAGTGTTTGACATACCTCAAGTAGAAGGTCACAGAGATTACGGATTGAAGCTTGTAGTTGATGAGAATAACCAAAGAAGAATAATTGCAAATACAAAGGCAATTCTCGAAAGGAAACAGGTTGAAGTTCGTGAAGCACACAAAAAAGTGGAAGTATTAAAAAAACTTAGAGAAAAACAAGAAGAAGCATATTACAAAGATTTTCTGGCAGCAGAAGTGAAAGAAATCGATGATATAACATCAGCAAGGTTTAACATAGGATGACGCAGGCTATAATAAATAACTTGAATAACGTACAAATTGGTGGTTGCGTAAATGAAATGAAATCATCAATTAATGATGCTTTTATTGATTCAGAAATGTTATATGACAAAGATATGCCGTCAAGTTTTAATGATATAATGAATCAAATTAGTTCTAAACAAGAATGTATACTTGGCAGTGCAAATAGAGAAGTCTCTAATGGGGATATGTTGGAAGAATTTAGTAAATTGGTGCAAGTTCTGACAAATGAAACTCGTGAGGCTAATATGGAAAATTCACTTGATTTAACACTTGCGAAAGATATAAGTGAGATTATTGCTCAACTAAAATCCGCATGTGTTTCTGTTGAAGAATATAAAGACGATGAAAGTTTTAAAAATGATGATTTACAAAAACATTCAGACCAAGAAAATATTGATACAGAGGAGCAAGATTCTTCAATTGCAATTGTTTTTGATCAAGTTTTACAACTTCTTAACCCCAAAGATAAGGTATTAAATAATTCAGAAAATTTAATCATAAAAAATTCAACTATAGAAAATTCAACAGTAGAACCCAAAAATTCCGGTTTGCAGGACAACAAGATGACATTGCCTAACGGCATTTTAAAAGATGCTGAAAAAGTAGAGATTAAAGATGCTTTAAAAGAAATTGAAATTAATCAGGAAATTTTTGATGAATTGCAAATTGAAACAATCGAGTCTACCACGGATAATTCAAGTGAAAATGCATTTACAAACAAACAGTCACCGGAAGAAGTTGGTATAAAAGTGATGATTAATAATACGGATAAAACGAGTTTGGATTTTGAAACTTATGTCCACACAAGTTCGTCAAAAGCTCAAACAGTGAATGCCGATAAGGTACTTGAGCAGATAACAAAACAAATGAATTCGATGAATAACTCTTCAAAAGTAAATATAGTTCTGAATCCTGAAACATTGGGAAAACTGAATATTCAAATAATTAATACAAAAGATGGTTTAACAGCTCAATTCACGGTTACAACTAATGAAGCCAGAGAAATTCTTATGAAGGGGTTGGATGGACTTAAGGAAAATTTGATTACGCATGGAATAGGAGTTGATAATATTTCCGTAAAAATTTCAGAACCGGAAGAAAGTTCATATAATCCCGATTGGACTGAACAAGAAAATTCCGAACATAATCAAAAAGAACAGCAAAAGCAGAAACATGGCGAAAAAGAGAAAAATTCGTTCGAAAAAGCAATAGCAGAAAATCTTAGTAAAAAAAATGGTAATGTATAAAAAAATGGGGGAAGGTTATGTCAGTAACAAGTGAAATCACATCAATGCAAAATCAAACAGCATTTTACAAGCTTCAAGAAAGCAGAAGTAATGCAGGAAGGTCTATTAAAGATGTAAATGACAGCGATATGTTTTTAACTTTAATGTTGCAGCAGCTTCAAAATCAAGATCCGACTGAACCTACAGATAATACTGAGTGGCTTGCTCAGTTAGCACAATACTCATCTCTGGAACAAATGACAAAGATGAATCAAGGACTTAGTAATTGTATGCAGTACATATCTTCAATATATAATGATATGTCCGTAAATTCAGAAATTACCCAAACACTTTCACTTATCGGTAAAGAAGTTACGCTTAAAGATCCGGATGATCCTGCAGGGGTTAATAAAATAACAGGAAAAGTAACAGAAGCAAGCTTTGAAGATGGCACAGGGAAAATTAAAGTAGGAGATAAATTCTATTCAATAGCTTATATACTCAATGTTAAAGACAATACCAATAATTCTAACAATATTGATAATACTAGCATTGCGGACAATACTGGAGAGGAAAACTAAAATAAATAAAAAAGGGCGGGAGGAAATATGTCACAAGCATTACACACATCTAGTACCGGTATAAATGCCGGACAATCACAAATTAACGTTATTGCACATAACGTTGCAAACATTAACACAGCAGCATTCAAAGCTGCGAATATGGTATTTGAGGATTTGTATTCTCATAACCTTTCATACGGAAGCGCAGCAACAAAAAACGGAGGAGGAACAAATCCAAAACAAATCGGTGTAGGTGTAAAAGTTGGCGGAATAACAAGAAACTTTGCTCCTGGAACATTTATATCAACGGGTCGTGACTTGGATTGCATGATATCAGGCTCAGGCTTTTTTGTTGTTCAAGATGCAGAGGGAAAAGTATTTTATACTCGTGATGGTATTTTTTCGTTAGATTCGGCAGGAAATATCGTAACACAGAGTGGTATGAAAGTTATGGGAGCTAAGTCAACTTACTCAAATGCAGGTTCTAGCAGAAATCTTAAAGTTCCCAAAAATATGCTTGCAAAAGTTACAGGTGATCCAAATTTAGGGAATAAAACTTTGTCCAGTTTAAATAATGCAAGTATTACCGGTGGAGATGTTGTATTTACTGTGGATGGTACGCAGTATACTGCAACAATTGCGCAGAATGATCCAGATAAAACAGTGGGTGACCTTACTGTAAATGAAATGCTTTCAATGTTAAATTCTACCGGTGCAGGAAATATATTTTCAATAGAAAATGGCGCAATTAAGTATGATGAGTCAAAAGATGTAGAATTTATATCTGAAGGAACAACAAGTAAGTTTGTAGCTGAATCAGGATTGGTGTTACAAAATCCGGGTTATGAGTTAAATCAAGTCGTTTCATTGACAGATGTTGTAAATTACAATGACACTGATGTTATATCAATTAATAATGTATCAATAGATGAAAACGGAATATTGATTGCTACATATAGTAATGGTTCTGTTTTAACGCAATACGTTGACGAAGCTGACGCAATACAATGGAAATTTACTACTCCTGAAGGTGTAATTATAACAGGCAGTGATGTCTCAGCTACAGGTTCTGCAATTAATGATTCTAATTTTACAATTGAGCTCGCAACAATGATAAACGAAGAAGGGCTGATTTCTGTAGGTAACAACTTATGGCAGTGGGGACCAAATGCCGGTGATATATTCTACGGTATGGCTGGAGAAATGGCATTCGGGCCGATTGAATCCGGAGGATATGCAGGGTCCAATGCGGATATAGCATATGAGCTTTCCAACATGATTTCAGCTCAGAGAATGATACAAATGAATTCGCGAGTATTTTCAACCGCAAGTTCAGTGATGGAGATACTTTCATATCTTGGACAATAAGTATAACGTTACAATGACATGATTGTAAAGTGATTCATAAAATTGGCATGCCTTGGCATGCGAAGAGCATGAGTTCTTAACAAAACTCATGAAATTTACAAAACTTAACATTTTTAAACATGGTTAAAAACCATGTGAATCATGGATTTCAGCATGTCGCCATGATTCTGAAAAACTGTTACATTTAAGGATTTGTAACGAACATGAAAACTATTATATAATACAGGAGAGGTCGAGAGAAATGGCTCATTTAGACGGGCAGACTGACAATCACAAGGCGGAGTGTGATTTAATTCCGCAGGACAGCTGGGGGGCTGATGTCAATATAGAAGAGAGTCTTGTTCGGAGCAATCTGTCGGCAATCAGAAAAAATATTGCACCTTGTAAACCACGAATAATAGGAGTCACAAAGTATTTTGGATTGGATGCTGTGATAAAAGGTTATGAAGCAGGACTTCGTGACTTTGGCGAATCCAGAGTCGCTGATGCGGTCCGAAAGATTGAACTGTTGCCAGAACATATCAAGGAATCTTCTACGTTTCACTTTATAGGTCACTTGCAATCTAATAAAGTTGAAAAAGCGGTTAGATATTTTGATTATATTCATTCAGTTGATTCGTTAAAGTTAGCACAGAAGATATCCAAATATGCCGGTGAATGTTCGAAATCTGTGAAGATACTTTTGCAAGTTAACAATGCAGAAGAAGTGCAGAAATTTGGATATTCGAAAACTCAGTTAATACAAGATTTGCCAGGATTATTGAAATTGGATAATTTGGAAATTGTAGGGTTGATGAATATGGCGCCACTTGGAGCTAATTCGGAGATTTTGAAAAAGGTATTTTGTGATTTACGACAGTTTAGAGATGAACTGGAGGAAGAATTCAAAATCAGATTACATGAATTATCAATGGGTATGAGTGACGACTATGAATATGCGGTAAAAGAAGGCGCAACAATGATAAGAATAGGAAGAAAGTTATTTAAGTAGAATATATTGGAGGAGAAATGGCACTATCAGAAGGATTTAAAGGGTTTGTGAACTTTTTAACAAAGAGTTTTAGCGATGAACAGAATGACGATGCATTTGTTTTTGACGGTGATTCGGATGATAAATATGCAGGTGATGTAGATGGAACATTAGCATTAGATGCAATGTATGGAACAAAAGTTTCGAAACCTGAACGTTCTTTTGAAAGGGAATCAAAAGTAGTAAGTCACCCGAATTCATACAAATCAGGTGAGGTTACTGTTATTGAGCCGCGTGCTTTTAGTGAGTCAGCTCAGATTGTGAGAAAACTTCTTGAAAAGAAAACTGTTATTTTACATTTAGATTTATTAGACAAAGAGCAGTCTCAAAGAACGATTGATTTCGTATGTGGTGCTGCACATGCATTAAGTGGTACAGCTCAGAAAATAAGTGATATGGTGTTTATATTTACGCCAAGTAATGTTTCACTTTCTGTAGAAAACGGTGCAACTCAAAGTAAGTTCGCTGAGTCTTTGTGGAATAAACCTCTATAGAGTGTA
>JAEEXX010000206.1 GCA_016287985.1 Candidatus Gastranaerophilales bacterium | reverse complement strand
AAGGAGTTTGACGAGATGACCGCCATTTTCGGCAAATTCAAAAATCTCGAAAAAGTGATTTTGTACGGTTCGAGGGCGAAGGGCAACTATAAGAAGTTTTCCGACGTTGACATCACCCTCGAAGGCGACAATCTCACCCTCGCCGACCTTTTACAAATTCAAGATTTGCTTTACGAAAGCGATTTGCCGTATATGTACGACGTTTCAATCTTTTCGTCAATCACAAATCCTGATTTGATAGACCACATCAGGAGACGAGGAGTTGTGATTTGGGAGAGGAAATGACGTTTGGAAAAAACAAAAGGTTGTCAATTTGATTCCTTGATGAACTTTCCGCTGTACTCTCACATTTTGTTGACGAACTTGGATACGTGTTTCAAGTTTACGAACAATGTGATTACGGTTTTTGGTTTGATTGGAAGGATAGGATTTTATGGTGGAAATGGGAGTGTAAAAACAAAAGGTTGTCAATTCGATTTTTGACAACCTTTTGTTTTTATTATACAATCATATTCTCAGTAAATCAGAGTTGCTTTGTTTAAATATGTCATTTATTTGGACATTGCTAAATCCAATCAATGACAAAACACAACATAATAGCAAAACTCTTAATTTGTTGGTTAACTCATAAAGATCTGCCCCTGTAAGAACAATTTGATTGCTCGTCGGTATGTAAAAGTGCGAATAGTAGTTTCTTGAATCCGCACTTGTTTTACCATCAATGTCTAAATGTGCAATTAATTCTATATCGGAAAAAATATCTCTAATTTTATTAATTTTATGTTCTAATTTTCTTATATTTGGGAAGTTAAGAAACCTACTCCAATACCCATCCAATGCTTGGATTACAATTAAGAAATCAACACTACTAAAAAGTTCGTTTTCTTTCTAAACTGTTAATTAAATGAGAACGTATTGGAGCAATTTCTTTTGGTGCATTATACCATTCTTTTAGAATCTGAGAATAGCATTTTTGAATCGTTGAGTAACTATATAAAAAGTTAATAGAATTTATTTCCTTTGCTTTTGTTTCTTTGGAAATTATATGTGGTTGGACTATGTAAATTGGTTTAAAGTGTTTTACATTGTCAACTTCCTGATATAAATTGATGTCGAATACTTTAATACACGTACATTTTACAATGTTTGATGTCGCAACAGAAAGGAATTGTTCAAACATTTGAATGTTTGATAACAATTCGCTAATTGAACACGGCGATTTTTTTGATACTTCGATGAACTCAAATTGCTTAATATTGATTTCATTTTGGCTTTTGCAGTACGTAATTTCTTGTAATATAGATATGTTTGTATTATCATTTATTGCTGTTTTGTTCAAAACATAACTATTCTTCCCATTGGTTTGAAATGAAATATCTGTCTTTTCATTTTCTGTTGAGAATGATATTGCATTAAAGGGACACCAAACAGACAATTCAGGAATGATAGCATTCGCCCAATAGTTACACTGTTCGTCTAATCCTTTAATATGCTTGCCAATAATCATATACTTACAGGTGTATTCTACCATAGCAAACCCCGCAGTCCAATTGAATTTCGCTTTTTTATAGACTTGTAATAAGGTTATATCTTTTGAGTCAGAAGTTCGACCATATATAACATTTTCGCTCGTCTCTTTGCCTACAAATTCTTCCAATGGATGTCTAAAACTTCCGATGAGTTTTAATACTATTGTATTCTCTGGATAATACACAAGAGTCCCGGCAACCATATTTTGGGGTTGCTCCGGAAGATACCAATAACCATCGAACTCTAATTTAGAATTAAGGTCAATGTCGTTCATATTCTTGTTATATGTTTTGTATTAAATGTAACTCATATTCATTAGCATCAAACTAATTGGATTAGAATCAACATAAACAAAAACTAAGAGTTGCTTCGTCGTAGTGATATAGTGTTTAGAAGTTGTCTCTTATATTGTTCTTTTGTTGTGCAGCGGCTTTGACATTTGAATATAGTTTTTCCATATTCTCAGAGAATCTACTTTTAGGCGATTTCTTTTTGATACCTTTGATTTCTCTATCCAAGTATCCCACCTCGTGTTCAATCCTGATTTTTGAGACGTTGCCATTAATTATCTG
>JAEEXX010000205.1 GCA_016287985.1 Candidatus Gastranaerophilales bacterium | reverse complement strand
TACAGACCAGATATATAATTGTATATAAGATTAATATGGAATAAATATTCCCAACCGGAATTATATAGTGAATAAGTCTTAACACCCAAAATACAACAGCACAGATATAAGCAGCTTTATGCTTAACAGTAAAAGGTTTAAGCCAAAAAGAAAAAATGAAACTGACTATCGACAAATAAATCAAAGCCAGGACTCTCATATATATTTCTGCAATTGTGGGAAAGTTTTCAACGATGGTATTCATTACAAATGCTCCTTACGAGTATGAAATGATAAATATGCTTTTATTAATTCCTGATATTTGCCTCTTGCAACAGGAATTTCTTCACCGGCGACATTAACAGTTTTCGAATCATATGATTTAACGAATGCTAAATTAATCAGGTAAGCTCTGTGTACTCTGAAGAAATCTTTTCCGAGAATACTCTCAAGATCTGACATTTTACCGTAATACTCGATTGTATCTCTTGAGGTCATATGAAGAACAATACGCCTGTCAAAAATCTCGGCGTACTCTATATCAGAAATAATAACTTTTGTATTCGCTCCTCCGGATTTAACCAAAATAGTTCTGCTTTCTTCATTTGAGTCCTTATCGGAAAGCATCTTATCTATAAACTTTTGTTCATTGGCCTGTTCGATTGCTTTGCAGATTACCGCTTTCAATTTTTCTTTATCGACAGGCGTTACTATATATTGAAATGCTACGACATTGAATGCGTTAAAGAGATAATCTTCCAAGGCTGTTACAAATACGATAACAGTCTTTTTACCGTTGGATCGAAGAAGTTTGGCTGCATTCATTCCGTCTATTCCCGGCATTTGAATATCCAGAAAAACAATATCGGATTCAAAAGAAGGGGAGACTACAAGCTTTGCATCCGAATATGTTTCCACTTCAACATTTGCCTTAACTTCTTTTATGCAATCCGCTATCGCATCGCGAATTCTTTTTTCGTCATCACAGACAGTTATTTTCATAAATCATTCCTTTCATCAGGACATACTATCAAATAATTTTCGGATTTAAACACTTTTGATTTTATCACTTATGCGTGAATCGTACTTTTATTGTTGTGAATTGCAAAATGAATTATTTAATATCGAAAAGCAACTGAATTATTTTCTGGGATTGACAATCCCAGAAATGGGATTATCATAATTTTAAGCAAGAAAATAAAATTGGAATCAATTGAAAGGGTGATTATATGCAGTGGAAAGAAAAAGTTCAAGAATTAATGGATAAGAAAGGAATTAATCAAAAACAACTTTCAAAACTTAGCGGTATTACAACGAGTTCTTTATCTCGTTACCTAAAAGGTGAGATAGAACCACGCATGGATGTTATTGTCAACATTGCTAAAGCACTTCAAGTTGAAACAGATTACTTTTTAGATGAAAAAGACAAAAGTCAATCTGCTTACACAACAATTGCTACAGCTATTGCCCGTAAAGGTAACGAATTATCTCCCGAAGAGAAAAATCAATTGATTGCACTTCTTCTTGGAGGGGGAAAAGATGTATAGACGTTCTTCTGAAACTTATGATGAAATAAAAAAAGTCATAATTCAAATATATCTGGACTATGATATTAAAGAATTTCCTATTGATGAGGAATTGGTTTGCAAAAAACTTGGGGTTGCGCTTATACCATATTCTGAATATAGAGAAGAAGAAAAACTACTGCTATTAAAAAGATCAAAGCATGGATTCTATGTTAAAGCCTCTAATGGAAGGCCACCGACAATTTATTATAATGATGAATATGATTCTGAAGGCGCTATTCGTCTGACAATTTTCCATGAAATAAAGCATTATGTCTTTAATGAAGATTCCGATGACGAAGAATATGATGATTTAGCTGAATTCTTTGCAAGATATTTTCTGTGTCCGATTCCTTATTTAATGATTAAGGGAATCGAAACAGTAAATGAGATTGTTTCAACATGTCATGTAAGCTTTGAAGCTGCAGGAAATGTTTCTTCAAACATAATAAATCGCAAAAGAACTTATGGCAACAAAATTTTTGATTATGAAATTCCTTTATTACAGCATCTCGATAATGATGCATACGAATTCTTTATAAAGGACTGATAATGAATAGTTGAAAGGTGGTGGTTAAATT
>JAEEXX010000047.1 GCA_016287985.1 Candidatus Gastranaerophilales bacterium | reverse complement strand
TCTCCGATTAGTAATTTTATAAGCAAGGAAACAGTGAATGAAAATTAATGAAACTGATATTAGACATGGCGAAAATTTGTACCAAAATGCACGACTTGAAATACGAGAGGAAATAATTGATTATGATGTTAGTGCAAAGCTTTCCTTTAATGACGCAGTGTCACTAAATAAAAGTTTGAGCCTGATAAGTGAATTTTATGATGTAAAAGCCGCTTGCTCTGTACAAGGTAGCAGTATATATGCTGTAGCGCTTGGACAGTCGTTGGCAGATGCGGTGCAAAAAGTTATGGATATTAATCCTGTTGATTTTATTTCGTCTATGATTGTAGTTTCATCAGAAGTTGACAGTGAAACTGCGAAATTACTAAGATACACAAATATGATTGTTGGACCAAAGTTTACTAAAAGTGCAATTGAAATATTAGAATCTTATAATGTCAGATATGTAACAATTAAGACCCCACTAAAAGACTATAAGCAATATCTGCCGGAAGATGTTAAATCTACATCTATGGGAACTTTTATTCAGAGTCCAAACCTTAGTGAATTAAATAAGGATAGTTTTAAAGTCGTAACGAAACAAAAACCGTCTGTAGAACAAATAGAGGATGCTATTTTTGCGTGGAAAGTTGCAAAATACCTTTATTCTCGGTCAATAGTAGTTGCGAAAGATTTAAAAACGGTTGCCTTAGTTCAATGTGCGCAGTCTTCTTTGGTAGAATTTGTACTAAATTATGCTTGCGAAAATTCAAAGGATGCGGTTTTAGCATCTGATATGCCAATTACGGAGTTTGATGTCGATGTTGCATCTCAAGGACGGATTGGACTGATAATTGTACCGAATGCGAGTGAAGACATTGTAAAAAAAGCTGATAAATATTCAATGTCAGTTATAACTACTGAATTTACAAATATATTGTATTAATTTAGTGAATCTCTTTTACTTATTAGGAAATCTCTGTAACGCCTCAATAAAGCTGTTGAATCAGTTAACTCTATAGCTCTGTCAACTGCCAAAATGGCATTATCATAGTCTTTGATTTGCTCATAAGCGTATGCCAAGTAATGATACGTGTACGCAGTCGGTTTCTTCTCCGATATGTGTTTTAGCAGATGAACTCTTCTAACATTGTTATTATTTGTATACAATTTGTATTTTTCGTAATCAGATTCAGCTCCTTGAGTATCTCCAATCAGAGACTTTAAGTCTGCTCTTCTTTTATATAAGAAGCAACTGGCCTCTTCCCCCCCGACCTTGTCAATTGCCAGATTTAAATATTCAATCGCACGAGCAGGATTGGTTTTAGAATAAGACTTTGCCAACTCGTAATAGCCGTTCATTCGTTCTTCTTCAATCAATATGGTGTCAAAAGAATATTTGATGGAAATAGTGTCGCGTATGGTATTTTCAGGAAATTTATTAAATGGAGCGGAGTCTTTAATAGCTTCCAGCGCAGATTCGTCGTAAATAACATTTCCGGAGCTTTCAATAACATTTGTACTTAAAAGTTCACCAAATCGATTTATTTTAAAAAAAACCTTCACATGCCCTTCTTCCATAAAATCAGGCGGATTCCATGTCGACTGTAATTTTTCCTGCAGGGTTCTCATATATTCTGTGAAATCCTCTTGAAAAACATTATTTACTTGAGTTTGCCCATGATTCGATAAATTTTTGGGAAATGCAGGAATACAGCAAAATAGTGCCAATATGACCAATGTGATAATTGTTTTTTTATGCTCCATACTCATATTTTACGTTAAATATTATTAAAATCGGCATAAATGTTACGATTTGTAAAGCTGATATTTTTCGTGTTATAATAGAGTTTTGGGGTGTGTATTAAAATTTTATTAGTTAAGATAGGCAATTTTTTTGAAAAAAAATACTTTACATGGTTAGACACGGGAAATTGGATATTAGTTATTAACTTTTGTAACAATTTACGCAAAAACGTTAAAGTTTATAGAAAACTTGCCGTTATACATGCAAAGTAGGTTGTTGCAAACGATACAGAAAGGAGATACCTCCAATGAGCGGAATTTATGAAGTAAACGGTATTAACAAACAAATAACAGACAGTTTGGAGACATTAGAAATCAAAGCTGCAAAGACAGAAAAACCGGTAGTAATAGATGGTCCGGAACTTGGTGTTGGGGACAAGACCGAGATTGGCCAAACTACAAAAAATGTAGCAGTAAAAGAGGTATCAGAAAATCTTACTGTAACGTACAAATCGGTTTTGGCGGAACTGAATAGGAAAGGCGAAGTAAGGTCTGTGAGTGCGCAAGAAATTGTTGCTGCTTCAAAAAATAACTATGACATTACAAAAGCACCTTACAAAGAAATTTTTGAACAACTTGATAAATACGCTAAAGATATTGATACCAGAATTGATGCTTTGGTAAATCAAAACAAAGCAGCGGATATCCGGTCTGAATTTAAGCGTATGAAAAAAAACGCCCAAAAAGATTCAACAATAAATCAAGAATTATATGATTGGGTTATTTCTAATAAGGAATTGCAATATGTTAACAAAGTAAGCATGGAAAGAGACAAATATGCAGAAACCCAAGGGGAATCTCTTAACTTCCACGACAAGATAGAAAATATGAGAGCATGGAGTAACGATTATGTACACGGTACTGACAGTGCTTATCATAAAGCTGCTTTTAACGAATACAAAATGATGATGGAAATGAGGATGGAAGATGAATTCTGGACGATTTTAAACTCAGACCCCACCAAGGAATGGACTAAAGCAGATATTATTGCAAAGCACCAAGAAAGGATAAAAGAACAGAATCCTAACGCTGATGTAAAAGATCCAGATTTTGAACGATTTGTAGATAAGAGTAAGGCAGCACGAGGATATGCTGCGACTAAACAGGCTGTAATGCAGAAAAGAAGTGAAGTCGAAAGTATAACAGCTGATGAGATAAGAGAACAAATCAAAAAAGAACCTGTCAATTTGTTGAAAAGATCTGACTATGATAAATTTTTAGGTTGGAATAAAGTTAAATCTAATTTAGCGGATAAATTAATTAACTATCTTGAGTCTGCTCCGGTGAAGGATAAAGACGGAAACCCGGTAATGAAAGATGGTAAACCGGTACTTAAATATAAAAATGAAGACGGTACTTACAATTTAAGAATATTATCAGAAGAAATATACACATGTACCGGTTCAGATTATTTTCTAAATGCATCGCAAAATGAAAAAGAGAGTGAATTGTACAATTTCCGTACATGGATTGCAGATTGCTTAGGTGCAAAAAATGCTGATGATATAACTGCAAATGATGCAAGAATTCTTCTTCAATACTTTAAATACGATATTGAAGGAAAAGATCGAAGCGTAAGATTTTTCGACGGGATTGCCGGACTGGTTGAAAATGTAGCTACGGCTACTACTGTACTTGAAACTTGTGTTACTCCTCTTGTAATAACATTAACTCAAGATATAAAAATAGAACAAACACAGCAAGTTTTATTCAATATTACCTCTGGTTTGAATCTTCCGCAGGCTCAGCAACAAGGGCTTGTCAATGCTTTGATAGATGTTTTCCAGCATCAGGAAGTAAGTGGAACAGAAGTGTATAATGTGTTGTCCAGATATGCTGCAGATTTTGGTTTGGCAATGGCCGAGGGTGCACTGATTGCACTGGCATCAGAAATAATTCGTGATGTTCTAATTGGCCATCAAGTTCCATTTGAGAAAAATTGTTTTTCAACGAGTATATTGAGCAGACCTGAATTCATAAGTTTAGCAAGGTTCAAACAGCATATGAATACATACAGGGGCCAAGAATATGAAAGAATAAAATCTACATTTGATAAGCACGATAAGCTTGACACTCTGAGGTTATCAGGTTATCTTAGAATGCAAAACAACAAAGGCCAAATTAGTCAGGAAGAATATAACAAAGTGGTAGAATATCTTGATAAACACCCTGATGTAAGCAGAGCTGTTCTTGATAAAGAGTTCCCTGAAATGGTTCAAAAGAGCTTTAGTATCTTCTATGCAACTTATGGCGATTGGGACAAAGAAGGCTTCAGAGAAGAATGGGATAGATACGGAGGCCTAGGTTCAAATGACAATTGTCAAGAAGGACCGGAAAAATTGAAAGACGCACCTACCGGAAAGAAAGAAGTTATCATGGCTGATGAAGTGGTTGTTCAAACTAAAACGGAAGTGATTCATGAACCTGAAAAAGTTGAATATGAAGACCAGCAAGATTGTCAGACATTCTTTGAAGGTGAAGAAGTTGGTCTAATATTCTGGCCTGACTTAATTAAATGGTGGGATGGTCAAAGTGAGGGCCCATCCTTAAGGGATAAATATGAGCTTAGAGATGCTATAACAATACTTAAAATGGTACAATGTTTAGATAAAGACCATAAAGATTATTCACCGGAATTTCTTGAAGAGTTACTTAGATTGTCTAAAACTAAGAATTGCGCAGGTTTGAAGACGGTTGAAGGATTTAATTATGAACATTATATGGAATTGCGCAATGGTAAAATGCCTCAAAACTTAAATATGCCTATGGAGCTTGCCGGAGTAAAAAGATCATGTGATAAAACCGCAAAAGATCTTGTACATACAACACCGATTACCCAAAAAGGAAACAATGGGAAATCGAAATATAAAGCCCAAGTCGGGGAGAAACGAATTCCGGGCGGAACAAAAACACGCACAGTGGTTACAGGCTTGGAACAGAGATACCACGCAACAGAAAAAGGTTCGGGTAAAGACAATGTATTCAACGATAAAACAGGTCGAGATTTGTGGACAAAACCGTATCAAAAAGAAGGTGCGACAATTACAGATCACGGAAAAGATAAAAAGAAATACGATGAAGAATCCAAACCTGAATAAAATAAACATAGGTAAAATAAAGAATGGGTGTCTTAACAAGGCACCCATTTTATATATTTAAGAAAAATGCTTTGAGGATATGATAAGATAAGTGCCCTGAAAAATGCTAGGGCAGGCAGTATCTACCTCCCTTGGGGGAGGATGTCCCGAAGGGACAGGAGAGGGCAGCATCTACCTCCCTGGGGGGAGGATGTCCCGAAGGGACAGGAGAGGGCAGTATCTACCTCCCTGGGGGGAGGATGTCCCGAAGGGACAGGAGAGGGTCTTTTTAATATTATGTATTTTTCTGGTATAATAGAATCAATGGAGAGGTGTCCGAGCGGTTTAAGGTGACGACCTCGAAAGTCGTTGTAGGGGTGACTCTACCGCGGGTTCGAATCCCGCCCTCTCCGCCATTTGGAGACTTCCGTAAGGAAGTCTTTTTATTTGAGAGCAGGGATGAGAACCCTTTTGGGTTCGAGCGCGAGTGAGCGGAGGCTGGTGTATTTTTTTTGAGCAGTTTGCGTAATTCAGGTAGTTTGCGAAAAATCCCCAATTATCCCAAGTTTATTATATTTTAGCGGTCGGAAGTATGCAGAAAATCAATTTTGCAAACTGCTCGAAAAGTGACTTTTTCTACTCATTTTTTTTGCGATTATTTTTAACCTCAAAATCAGTAATAGCTGAAAAGTGCAATTAGAGTGCGAAATACGGACAGTTTGCGAAAAACGGAAATGTCACTTTTGAATTTTTTGTTTTGTAACATCAGGTTTGCAATTTTACGACCTTATGCCTAAAATCAAGATATTATAATACTTTAAGGGTTATTTTTTATAAAAATAATTTAACACTTGGTTTGATAATAGAAAACCATTTAACATTTACAATCATTTTTAAACTGCTATAATAAAAGCATGAAAAAGGTTTTAATTATTTTATTTAGTTGTTTATTAATTTCTGCGTGTGTATTTGCTGCCGGTTATAATAACCACAGACCTGAAGTTGTTACAACTTATCATTCAGACATAACAGGGAATTCCAAACCTACTGATGCGACAAAAGGTTATAAGTGCGATTTAAGTACATTACAAAAAGACACTATATATTATAATAATCATCATCAATTTGGAGATACGATTAAAGTTTATACAGCTTGTATAAAGGAATATCCTGAAAAAGAATATTTATATAATAATCGTGGCAATATATACAAGATGCTAAAACAGTACGATAAAGCACTTGTTGATTATGAAAAAGCCATTTCAATAAATCCAAAATATCTTTCGCCATATAGTGGGAAAATGTCTATTTATCTGATGACAACAAAATTTGAGGATGCTCTTGCTATATCAGATGAAATATTAAAATTAGAACCGAAATTGGACAATATTTATTATCAAAGAGGAATGATTTATTCTGTAAAAAATGATTATGATAAAGCATTAGAAAACTACAATCTAGCAATTAAATATGAACCCAAACGGAATCCGGGAGCATATCATTACAGAGGAAATATTTATTTTCAAAAAGGCGATTATAAAGCAGCAATTAAAGATTATAAAAAGAGCATAGACTGTTATAAAAACGCTGTCAAAAATGATGTTGCTCTTATTGATTATTCTGCCGGCGATGTATATCACGATTTGGGAATCGCTTATATTAGAGTGGAAGATTACGAAAAAGCAATGGCTTGTCTAATTGGTGCAACTAAATATTACGAAGCCGCAGGAAATAAAAAATTACTAAAAGAAACTGAAGAACTAATTGTAAATGTTTATGATTATTATAAAAGCATACAAAAAAAATAATCGTGTTAAGTAGGAAAGGAGTTTATTATGAACAAAGAAGAGTTAATTTCAGAAATTTCAAAAAAGACAAAAGTTTCTAAAAAAGAAGCAGGAATGATTTTATCAGCTACTATTGATACTATTCAATCTCAAGTTAAGAAAGGCGAAAAAATCACTTTAGTCGGTTTCGGAACTTTCTCAAGAAAACACAGAGATGCTAGAAAAGGTCGTAACCCTCAAACAGGAAAAGAACTTAAAATCGCTGCTAAAAATGTTCCATCATTCTCAGCAGGAAAAGCATTCAAATCTTTGCTTTCTAAATAAGAATTATTCTTAATTCCAAAAGCCGGTGGTTTTATACCCCGGCTTTTTTGTTGTTACAAAACCGACACAATGCTCGGAAGTGGTGTTCCATTGTTCCACACACAGAGTTATTCTGTGAGTACGATGAATAACGATTTTTATGTAAATATCAATGACGTGGCAAAAGCCAAAGGGTTAACAAGTAACCGAGCATTAAGGTTAGAAATAAATAAACCTAACAGTAAATATATTGCTCGGAAAGTAAAAGTTAATGGTGGCGAAACTTACGAGATATTATATTCAACATTAGAGGCTGACGTACAGGAAATTTTATCGCAGATGTACTCAGGAACGACAGCACTCGTTCCGGCAAATTGTCAGCCACAAAATTTTGAATCCGAGAGTGCAAAAATAACAGCACTTGCACGATGCGATATTGTTAAAGCTGCTCTAAACTTCAGGTCAAAATATCGCACTAATAAAGAAGCTGATGCGGTATTTTTAGAGTTATTTAACCTCGGACAATATCTTCCTAAATTACATAATTATGTCGGTAATATTTCAATCGGCACTCTGCATCGGTGGATTAGTAAATATAAACAAAGTGAATCGGCAGAAGTTTTAGCACCGAATTATAAATATTCTAAAGCAATGGAATATAATACAATTCTTGATGACACGATGCAAAAGGTTTTATTATCATTTTTATTGCATCCGCACCGATTAAAACTTGGCAAAGCTATAAAACTTACAAAAGCATATCTGAAAATAAAATGCGGATATCAAGATTTGCCTTGCGATTTGACCTTCAAAAGATTTGCGGAACATTTCAAAAATACTCACTTTGATTTATGGACTTATGCACGAGACGGAAAGAAAGCATACCACGATAATGTGGAAGCATATCTTGAAAGAGATATTTCTAAAATTGAGGTTGGGGATATTTTTGTGGCAGACGGACATAAATTAAACTTCCAAGTTTTGGATCCGTTAACAGGAAAACCGGCGAGAGCAACTCTTGTCGGGTTTTTAGATTGGAAGTCTACAGCACTTGTCGGTTATGAAATAATGATGTCTGAAAATACTCAATGTATTGCATCTGCTTTACGAAACGCAATTATTAATCTTGATTTGATTCCGAAAGTTGTTTACCAAGACAATGGCAAAGCCTTTAAGTCGAGGTTCTTCCAAAATTGTGACTTCGAGGAGGAGGGCTTTAACGGAGTGTATGCCAATTTAGGTGTCCACTCCGTTTTTGCTAAACCTTACAATGCTCGTTCAAAGGTTATTGAACGATTCTTTTTAGAATTCCAAGAAGAGTTTGAAAAGGGAATGGCATCATACACAGGGGTTTCGATTATCGATAAACCTGCGTGTATGAATAGAGGCGAATATTTGCACAGGAAATTACATGAAAAAATAACTCAAAATTATGTCCCGACTATTGAAGAAGCAATTAAATATATTAATAGTTGGATAGAGTTTCATAACTCTCAACCCTGTCCGAATGTTCCTGATATGACGATTAAAGAGGTCTTAAGCAAAGCTGAAAAACAACATATTCCAATTGAATTATTAAATGATTTGATGATGGAAACGCAGCAGAGAACAATAAACAAACATGGAATTACATTCCTAAATATGCATTATCGACACGATATGCTTCTCGGACTCAGGGATAAAGTAAACATAAAATACAGCCTGTTTGATTTAACTAAAATATATGTTTATTCCACAAAAGGCGAATTTTTATGTGTAGCCGACAGAGTTGCTAAAGTACATCCGATGGCACGTGTTCTCGGCACAGTAAAAGATTATAACGAATACAAAGAGCAGTATGTAAAACAACAACAGCGACTCAAACGGGTAGAGAAAATGGTTAAGGAAATATATCCTGCGGAAGCTCTTGAGGTTTTGGAAATTGAACGGAATAATCCGCCGGTAGAGATAGAAGAATTTAAAGAACCGAAAAAGAAACGAAAACACAAACTTACCCCTCGTGAAGAGCAGATGAATAAACCATTGTTTGAGAATAATTATGAAAAATTTGAATGGCTGATGAAAAACGGATGCACAAATAAAGAAGACAGAAAATGGCTTGCTGATTATATCAGAAGTGACGAGTACATAACAATATATGGAGACGACTTATGAAAAAAACATTTATCAAAACAAAGAACGTGAAAAAGTTCGCAGCACTTATGGAAGAGTTAAGAAATCTTCCACCAAATATGTCCAAGGTAGCCTTGGTGTATGGCGAGTATGGATTAGGAAAAACACAAACGATTCAATGGTGGGCAGCAAAGAATGATGCGGTTTATGTCAGAGCAATTCGTGGAATGTCAGAAAGATGGCTTTTATCAAAAATGGCAGAGGATTTGGATATATCAGCAAGTTGGCATTCGCAGTCAAATTATGAATTAATAGAAAAATCTTTAATAAAGGATCCTAAAATAATTATTGTGGATGAAATTGATTATTTACTCCGGCAGAATATAATTGAAACTTTGAGAGATTTACACGATACAACAAAGTGTCCGCTTGTTTTAGTCGGGATGGAAAATATAGAGAAAAAGCTCTCTGTACTACCACATTTTTGTGACAGGATTTATAAAAGTCTTAAATTTGAACGATTTGATGAGAACGACATTCGCTTGATTCTAAACGAATTGTCAGACATAAAATTTACCGATGACAGTATAGAATATCTTATAAGACGAGAGAATCAGTTTCGGCAAATAATCAAACTTATTAATAAAATTGAAAACCTTGCGAGAACAAATCAAATCGAGATTATAGATGAAAATACATTGAAAGGACTTTTAAATGAACGACCAAATCTTAAAGTTATGCCGTAGACTTGATAAATTTACATTTGATGAAATACTACTGATTTCTGAAGTTGATTCTGAAGATTTAAAACCTATTTTAAACAGCTTTTTATCAGCGAATAAACTGTGTTTAAACAAAGGTATTTACACCTATAATAAATCCAACCCCGAAAATATCAGCGATTCTGTTATGAATTATTATCCTGAACACATTGTTGATTTTATTATTAAAAGTTATTGTGCTGAAGTTCCTGCTCATAAAGCAGCATTCCAAATTGATATGCAAGCAGAGCAAGTTTTAAAGTTTTATAGATATTTCCGCAGCAGAATTTATGAAGAGCAGTATAAAAGATTAGAAAAATATTACATCAAGAAGCCACAGTTTGCCAAACATCCGACTTTTTTAGGCAAGGTGGCTAACTTATACATGTACGAGAATCAGGTGTTTGTATCAGCCAAACCTTTTATTTCAGAAGAAGAACACTTGGCGAAAAACGACCGAGCAGAATATAAAAAGATATATTATTATTTAACAAGAGAGCTTACACATAATTCCGTACTTAAAAATATGCACCATAAAATTGCGGAAGCAATTTGGAAAAGAAACAAAGATTTTGAAGAAAAATATCAAAATTTGAAGCATTTGCTTAATATTTCTTAATATTCTCTGTATAATTTTTATACAATTTTTTATTATTTTACTCTCTTTTAAACATATAAAATTATAAAAAAATATTCTAAAATTATTGTCTTTTTTTACTTTTGCACTTTGTCTAAAAATTAGACAGCGAAAGTGTTTCGGCTATTCTATTTTGTTTCAAACTCATTATAATATTTTAATAGAGTAGTGTTCAAACATTATTTGAGCAAAAAAAATCCGCCAAGTAGGTATTAGTCTAGTGGCTGATTGAAAGATTCATAAAAAATTAAATCATGGGAATATACCCCTTTATGTGTATTCCCCAATGGAGGAATTTATTTTAAATGAATAGCGATTGTAATGCTTGTAAAAAGAGAATTTTGCGTGTGTTTCTGCTAACTTTAAGCGGTTTAAATATCGCTGAAATCGCAGAGAGTGTTCACGTATCAAAAGGTCTTGTTTATAAGCATTTTCAAGGCACTCGTAATTGTCCGTCAGTAGACGCTTTTCTTGCCGGCTATCTATTTAACATCATAAAGGGAGATGGTACATAATGAGTTTATTAGAAACTTCTCATGATTATTATCCTATTTCTGATGTTAGTAAGGTTATGAAATTAACTGAAAAAACATTAAAAGAAAGATGCCGACAAGGAATTTATAATCACAGAATTATAAAAAAGGGCAGTAAAAATAATTATTACATTAGCAGAAACTCTTTGCCTGAACATATTATATTAAAACTTGATGGTTTATATATTGATTCTGATAGTAATTATGCAAATGCTCCGATTTGGGCGAAAAAGCAAGCAGATAAATATTTAACAATAATTAAAGCTACAGAAAACTTTAAAGGTTCTAAAATTATTGAAATTTTAAATGAATGGAATAATGAGAATCCTGAATTTGCAACGACATATTCAAGTCTTATGCGAATGAAGAAACGATATGATATTGATGGTATTAATGGTTTGTTGGCAAAATATGGACATCATAATGCTCAAGCAAAAATTCCTGATGAATTTTTTGAATATTTTAAAGAATTATATCTAAAAGAGGGTTGTCCCTCTGCACAAAGTTGTTGGGATTCAACTTATGGTTATATAAAAAGAACATACCCTAATGTAGACTTAAAAAAACTTCCAAAATATTCAACCTTTTTAAGAAGATTGGAAAGGGAAGTTCCTAAACAACATATTTTTTTTGTTAGATATGGCGAAGCTGCTTGGAATCGTAAATTTGGAAATTATATTGAAAGAGACTATTCTAATATAACTTGTAATCAAG
>JAEEXX010000046.1 GCA_016287985.1 Candidatus Gastranaerophilales bacterium | reverse complement strand
ATTCTGCTTTTGGCTACATCTGTTGCAATCTATTTATGCGCAGGAGGCTCATTCCAGCTAATATTATGGAGCGGAGCATGTTTTATACCTCTATTATTAATGAAAGGTTTAAGAGGTTATCAATCTTCAAGAATTTCAACCTGGTTGCATCCTGAAGCAGATCCGTTAGGGGCAGGATATAATGTTATACAATCACTGGTTGCGTTCGCTTCTGGCGGGTTCTACGGTTTGGGTTATGGCGGTTCAAAGCAGAAATTGGCATGGCTTCCGGAAGCCCATACGGATTTTATTTATGCAGTTATTGGAGAAGAACATGGATTTATTGGATGTTTACTAATAATATGCTTATTCTGGACTGTTTTGCAAAGAGGTTTTATCATTGCCGTAAAATGCCAAGATATATATGGCAAGTTATTGGCCTTAGGTTTAACTTTTTCAATATGTTTTCAAGGATTTTTAAATATGTGGGTCGCAAGTTCATTTGTTCCTGCGACTGGTGTACCCATGCCGTTTATCAGTTACGGTGGCTCTTCTGTTATGGTATCATTATGGATGGTTGGGATTTTATTAAACATATCAAAAGATAATATAAAAAGGATAAGGAATAACGTAAATGCCCGAAGTATCTAATAGTGTCTATTTCGTTACAGGTGGCGGAACAGGCGGACATATTTACCCCGCAATGGCTGTAGCTGATGCTCTGAAAGAACAGGGCGCAAAAGTTTACTATGTTGGTAATAAACGCAATATGGAATTTCGTCTCGCGCAAGAAAAAGGATATAAATTCTTGCATGTAGGTGTGTCAGGTATGCCAAGAAAACTTAATCCAAAGTTTTTTTATTGGGGAATTCGTTTAATACGGGCGATTTTATATTCAATTAAATATATAAAAAAATATAAGCCCAAAGCAATTTTTGCTACAGGAGGCTATGTTTCGGCACCAATGTTGTTTGCTTGCAGAATTACCAAAACTCCATATATGATGCATGATTGTGACGCAATGCCGGGTTTGGTAACAAGACGTCTGTCAAAGAGAGCAAAATATGTTACGCTGGCTTTTGAAAAAGCAAAAAAATATACACCTAATAAAAAAACAATAATAACAGGAAATCCAATAAGAGCAGAGTTCAAGATTCTTTCTAAAGAAGAGGCTTTATTAAAACTAGGATTGGAAAATAAACTTACACTTACAATAATGGGTGGATCTCAGGGTGCTAAGACAATAAATAATGCAGCAGTGGAAATAATAAAAGAATTTGTTCAGGATTATGATTTGCAAATTATATTCCAAACAGGGAAAAAGAATTATGACGAAACCGTAGAAAAGTTGAAATACATTTACCCCGCCTGGGAGCAAGAGGGTAAGGTACTGCTAAAACCATATTTTGATGATATGATATCAGTTTTAAAAGCCTCTGATATTGTTATCTCAAGGGCGGGATCTCTTAGTCTTTCGGAAATCTGTGCATCAGGCTGTGCTTCAATCCTTGTTCCTTATCCCTATGCCGCTGCTAATCACCAGAGAATTAATGCAAAATACATGCTCGAAAATGGTGCAAGTGTTTATATTGAAGATAAGGATTTAGAGCCGAATAAATTAAGAGAAATTTTGATATCAATAATTAATAATCCAGTAAAAATGAATTACTTAAAACAGAACGCATCGTATCTCGCAAAATATGATGCAACAGAGAAAATAGTGGAATGCTTAAACAGTATTTAATTAGTACATTCCTCTATCAATTCTCCTGTATTAGGGTTATATTTTTCAACACTGCTGACTGTAATTCCATCAGAATTATAAATTAAACATTCTGTTCTCTTACCGTCAGAGTTAAATTTATGAACCGAACAAACTTTTTTACCGTCAGGACCTATATATATTCGGTTAATTTTTTTACTGCTGGATAAATCATAATTATCAATATATTCTACGGTAATTTGATTTGATGTATTAAGTTCTCTTATAGTTTTACCGTCTGTGGTCTTTTGTACAATTTTTGTATTACTGATTCTTTCTCCGGGAATATCTGCAAAAATTTCATACAAATCAAGTTCTTCGGATATTTTTTTAGTATCCTTTCCGTCATTTGTTAACTTTGCATATTCTAAAGATTTATTCGGATTAACTTTCTTATGTCTTTTACCAAAAATCTTTATCCAGCCGTCTTTCATACGTTGACTAAATTTCTTTGTAATTCCTTCCGTTTTACCTTTAGCAAAACAGAATATTCCTAGGGTTAACCCTGCCGTTAAAACAACTGTTGTTATTATCCCGCCGATTTTTACCACTGATTTTGTATAAGGTTCGTAAATATCTGTCTCCGGTTGCCTTTCGTAATCAGAATTTCCTTTAAACGGTATATTACCGAATCTTTTTGCAGTTAAATTCGGAGTCTCATTTTTTAAAAAGATATTTTTTACTGATTTAAGCACAACATTCCCCAAATACGTATCTATATTATATAAGTATTTTTGTTTGAAAAAATTGCCTTAAAATGTTATCATAAAGCTGTGTATTAAGGGAGTAATATAAGAATATTGGCATTGATACAATAAAAACTGCAGGACTTGCTATTAAAAAAACTTTATATAAGTGCGATTTTGTTACCTGCCGACTAGCAGGTGGGTGAGTGCCTTAGAGTATCCGTTTCCCGCTGGCGATTTTGTATCGGCGGGTATACTTCGCAATCTATAGAGCTTACTCTCCCTTTTTATAAAAAATGTAGGAACAAAATAAACACCTATATAAAGTAATAAGTATTATCTCATGTTTTCGAATGTATTTCAACTTAATTAACTGTACAATAATTAAACGCCCAACGAGGGTGCAATTTGAACAAAAGTCCTTATTAAATCAGAATCCCACTGTGTACCTGCGCCTTCTTCAAGTATGCTAATTGCTTTTTCTATATTCAGTCCTTTCCTATAAGGCCTGTCACTTACAAGTGCATGATATGTATCAGCTATAGCAACAATCTTTGCAGCTAGTGGAATATCTTTCCCGTTAAGGCCATCAGGATATCCTTTGCCATCAATACGTTCATGGTGGTGTCTGACAATAGGTATCAAGTCTCTCAAGCTTGGATTCGGTTGCAATACTTTATCCACACCTATAACCGGATGTTGTTTCATTATAGCCCACTCATCATCAGACAAAGGTCCCTCTTTTTTTAGTACATTTTCCGGTATACCGATTTTCCCTACATCATGTAATAATGCACCAAGCATAATTCTGTTAATTTCTTTTTCCGGAAGATTTATTGCTCTTGCTAAAGCTTCTGAATACTTTGACACAGACGTAGAATGTCCTTTTGTGTATGGGTCTTTAGCATCAATTGCGCCAGCAAGCGATTTCGCAATCTCCCATATTTTAGTTTCAGTGAGATTGTTTTCATTATGGAATTGAGAAATTAACTCATCTTCAAAATTAACTCCAAGTTGGGCATGACGTTTTGCAACAACTTCCGCATATGATTGCAATGCAACATTGTCCCAGAAATTGAAATCTTTAGAACTTATTATGGCTGACATTCCGTCTTTATACCCTTTTGCTTTAGAAATATACATTGCTTGCTCAGCAAGAATTAATAATTTTTCCCTATCTTCTGAACAATCCGGATAAGTTGCAACACCGACAGATACTTTTATTGGTCCGATTCCGTCTATAAAACAGCATGAAAGCGAATAAGTTAAATATTCTGCGACATATTTAGCTTGAGAAGAAGTAGTCTTCGGCAATATGATGGCAAGTTCATCTCCGCCATATCTACCTGCAATATCTCCTTCTCGAACATTTTGTCTTATTTTTTCTGCAACAATCTTAATTACTTCATCACCTTTTGCATGCCCTTGTTCACGGTTAATTTTAGTAATGTTGTTTATATCCATCATTATAATGGATAATGGTTGTTTATTCGTTTCTGAGCGTTTAATTTCTTTTGATAATATTTCTTGAAAACCACGGTGGTTGTATAAAAGAGTTAAGTTATCCGTATTTACAAATTCTTTACTCATTTCAAGAAGCTGTAAATTATGAGTAACTAAAGCTATATGTTTGGAAATTAAAGAATATAACGTTGCATTTTGCTTAGCATTTGGCTCTTCAATTATAAAAACGCCTATGCATTTATTTGCAGATAATAAAGGATAAATAGCAGTTGAGCAGTTTTTATAATAAAAAAGTTTTAGGTAGTCCTGTTTGTCAACATACGCTGGCCGATGTGTTTGAAAAACTTGTACAATAGGATTTGTAGTATCTCTTAAAAATATTTTAGTTGAGTAAATGTTTTCAAGTTTATCTTGGAGTTTTAAGTCTATACAGTTCGATTGTTCTTTGTATAAACCGATTGCAAAGAAAGTAGAATCAACATTGTTTAGTATAACAGAATATATACTTTTATAAAATTCATCAATATCATTAGTATTAGATATTTCCACAATTCGATTAATTACATCTTTATAATTTTTATAATTTAAATTATTATTTTTTTCTGTTTCTGATATCGGATTTTGAATACTTAATCTTGGTTCTTTTGTACTCGAATTCAGTGTAAGCTCATTGACCTTAGAAACCAGTTTCTCTTGAATGATAGGAGAAGTTATCGTTTTACTAAGGGGCTTTTTTGACATATTTTCTTGGTTTATTAATTGTTTTTCTTTGCTCACACTACCACCCTTTGCCTACTCACCATATAAAACAGCTGAATATCAAAATTTGACTATATTGTTACAAAAATTAATAAATAGCAGTATCCTAATCTATCCTAATATACATGTTAACATTATTTTAGCAGATTACTAGTATTATTGTAAAATTTTGTAAAATTATGCAATTTTTGGTAAAAGAATATCAAATGAATTTAACAAATTTTTATATCTGTTAACTATAATTTTCCCATTATGGAGTTCTATAATTTTTCTGCAGAAGTACATCTGTATACCGTGACCGACTGTTGAAAATGAAGAATTACAAGAAAACATTCTTTTATATTCTTCTTCTGTTATAGGATGTCCATTGTAGATTATGCGAATTTTAAATTTATTTTTAAATGAATTAATTATAAATTTTATTGTAGAGTCTTTATTTGAATACTGTAATGCAGTTAATACCAGAATCTCTATTGCTTTTGTAAAATTTTTTCTGTCTGCGTATATATTTTTGCAATTAGTCGTAATTTCTAATTTTATATTTTTATATTTAGCTGATTCGGATATTTTATCCAAAATCGAATTTTTAACATCAAATAGGTTAACATATTCGTAATTTAATGAATTTTTATTGCATTCAAGTTTATATATTTTAATAAGAGTTGTGACCAAATCAAAAGAATACATACAACTGTTATTTATATCTCGAACAAGAGGCAAAACCTCATTAGAAACATTATTTTGCAAAAGTTCCAAACCTCGTAGTTGTGCTATTAATGTTACTCTAAAATCATGGCTTAAGGTATTTATAAAATGTGATTTCTGTGCAATTAGAGCATTTTTTAATCGGTAATATTTTACATAATATAACAACATCAATATTACAGAAGACATTAAACAAAAATCTTTTATTATACTCATCGTTCTATTCCTAATTGTTATACTAATATACTAAACTATAATGACAAAATTAATATTGCCTATCAGGGGAAATTCTATATAGTCAAGTTGAGCAATTGTTTATGCAATTTTACATTATGTACTCTTAAATAATCCACTCCTTTTAATATTAGAGGATATGAAAGCGCTAATGACAATGTATCTTTCAAATCATTGTTATTTTCAATTACCCCTAATAGTGATTTTCGTGATAGTCCAACCATAATTGGCAATTTTAATGATTTAAAATCATCAATTCTTTCTAACAGCTTAAAATTATCTTCTTTAGTTTTTCCAAAACCTATTCCTATATCAGCAATTATATTTTTTATACCTTGATTTTTTGCAGTTTGAATTTTCTCATGCAAACTTAAATAAACTTCTTCTACAACATTTTTATAAATAGGGTTAATTTGCATATTTTCCGGGGTTCCATTTGAATGTTGTATTATAACTTTTGCATTATATTTTGAAATTACATTTATCATTCTTGAATCATAATCAAATCCAGATACGTCATTAATAATTGAAGCACCATTATTTAGCGCATAATCAGCCACTTCTGAACTTCTGGTATCCACGCTTAACGGTATTTTTATACTTTTAAGATTATCTAATATTGGTTTTAATCGCCTAATTTGTTCCTTTGGTTCTACTCCTTTAGAGAATGGCCGAGTGCTTTCTGCGCCAATATCTATAATGTCAGCTCCATCTTCAATCAGTTTATAAGCATGTTCAATGGCATTATTAGGTTCAATATACATACCTCCGTCTGAAAATGAATCCGGTGTAATATTTAAAATTCCCACCAGCTTTGTCCTAGTCTCTATTTGCTCTAATTCATTGAGCAAATAGACTGCTAACGATTTTAGTGAAAACGGCTGAGATTTAAGTTTCTCTGCAATTTTTTTTATTTGAGAGTAACTTCCTCCTAAAATCGCATTAGATTTTTCTATACTACCTGTAATTACATCTCTGTGAGATGCACAATCTGCGCCTACAGAGAGTGCTGTCTGCTTGAGTATATTTATTTGCGTAGAAGTTAAATCAAAAATCTTTATATTTTTATAAATAAATTTATTTGAGGCTTCTTTTTTGTATGAAAAATCAAATCCGATTCTTTCGAGTTCTTTTTCTATATCCGATTCTGACAAATTCATTAATTTAAATTCATTCATAGCATTAATTTTATCACATGGTATTGTTAATGTGAATTATTATTAACTACTCCACATAATTACTTGACTTTTAAATCAATATAATTAAATATCTGGTATGGACAAAGATTATTATAAAATTCTTGGTGTTAATGAGTCTGATTCTACCGAACAAATAAAATTTGCATACAGGAAATTGGCACGTAAATGGCATCCTGATATTGCAGGTAACAGCGCTGAAGTTCTTAGTAAATTTAAGAAACTTAATGAAGCATACAGCGTACTTTCAAATAAAGTAAAAAAGTCCGAATATGATAGAATGAGAACTTTTTATAATTATGCAAAATCAGGTTCAAAAGCAGAAGAAACTCGTAATTATAACAGTAAATCAGAACATATTACTAAAACATCAAGTTCAAATCCTCAAAAAAAATTCAATTTTGATTGGAATGAATTTATAAATAATAAGAATAATAAATCTGAAAAGAAAGCAACACCAATCAATGGTGATAATATTTACACAGAAGTTGAAATATCTATACAAGAAGCTATTACAGGTACTGAAAAAGTTATTAATATACTTCAAACCTCATTATGTCCTAAATGCGAAGGCAGAAAATTCGTAAATGGCGGTTTGTGCAAATGTTGTAACGGAAAAGGCGAAAATACCAGCCACAAGAAATTTTCAATAAAAATACCAGCCGGTATTAAAGATTGTTCTAAAATAAGATTACATGGGGAAGGCGGCATAGGGCAGCACGGAGGTCAAAACGGAGATTTATACGTTACAGTTCGCATAAAAGAAGAAAATGATTGCCAACTTGAAGGTTTAAATGTAATAAAAAAAGTTCCAATTACACCTTATGAAGCTGTACTTGGCGGAATTATTGAAATTAATTCAATAGGAGGAAATTTTTCAGTAAAAATTGCTCCTAATACACAAAACGGACAAAAAATTCGATTATCGGGATGCGGTATAGTGCAAAATGATAAAATTGGTGATATGATAATAATATTGGAAATTAAAATTCCGAAGAATCTCACAAATGAAGAAGTTAATTTATACAAAAAATTAGCGGATGTTGCTTCCAAAAATATAAGAGATAACGTTTATGGCAGATAGAGCTAAAATTAAAGAAATATTTACATCAATACAAGGTGAAGGTCCTTATATTGGTGTAAAACAACTCTTTGTAAGATTTTGTGGCTGTAATCTTATGTGTGAATATTGTGACACGAATTATGATTCAAAGGATAGCCGTATTTATACTGTTGATGAATTGTTGAATGAAGTGAAAAAAAATTTAGAATGTCACTCAATTTCTCTTACAGGAGGCGAACCGCTTTTACATGCAGGGTTTTTGAAGGAGTTTTTGCCTCTTTGTCCATTACCTGTTTATCTTGAAACAAATGCGACTTTGGTTGGTGAACTGGGCGAAATTATTGATTATGTTGATTATGTATCTGCTGATATAAAACTTCCGAGTGCAACTCATGAAATTGCATACTGGAATGAACATGACAATTTTATATCAAAAGCTGCTCATAAAATGATTTTTGCGAAGGTAGTTTTTGATGAAAATATTACTGATGAAGAGATAAGAGAAACTGTTAAAATATGTGCAAAATATGGTGTTGAAATAATTTTACAACCTAAAAGCACCGTTAACCAAATGTCAGTAAATATAAAAACTTCGGATTTAGTAATGAATAAGTTTTTGAAACAGTATAAAAAAGTCCGTTTAATCCCACAAATGCATAAATTTTTAAATATTCCTTAAACATATTGCTTTACTCTCTGTTTTTTTGATGTTAGAATCATTACATAATCCCGGATCGTCTAGCGGCAGGACTGAAGATTCTGGCTCTTCCAACGGTGGTTCGAATCCATCTCCGGGAGAATAAATACACGGTAAATATTTTGGTTTACCGTGTATTTATTCTTTTTAATTTACATTTTGAAACAGTTTTGCAAGATGGCTTAAATCCAGTTATAATCTTAATATGAAGGATTATGAGTTCTACTATACACAAGACGGTTCAATCGGGCTTTATTCATATACCAATGAAGATGTCTATCACTCAAAGTTTGGCGCTTTAACTGAGGCTTGGGAGAAGTTCATTCTTCCAGCAGGTATCTCAAAGCGTCTTAATAAACAAGAAGATATAAATGTATTGGATGTTTGCTACGGAGTTGGATATAATACAAAAGCCCTAATAAGTTATATTATAAAAAATGATGAAAAATATTTAAATAAAAAATTTTTTGATAAACATTTTTTTAAAAATAAAAAAATAAAAAATGATAATCAAAAGAACAATCTTAACAAAACTATCGACACGATAGATAGTAATAATATTTGTGATAATGAAACAAAGTTATTATTACCTACCGATACGAAACAAGAAGAATATATATCTAAGATTTATATTGATTGTCTGGAGATTGATGATGAACTTGTTAAAATATCTCCTTTTTTAAAAACTGTTTTAACCCCTCAAGAAATTTTTACAAAAATTGTTCCGAAAATTTTTGATTGCTTTGATTTATATTGGACAGTTAGAAAAAAACTTTCAAAATTTACCTTAAAAATTGCACTTAGAAATCCCAAAAAAATAACTGAAATATTGGATTTAAAATACAACAATGATTATGATTTGCTAAATAGCAATTACAAGATTCATAAATACACAAATTATATAATTATAAACGCACTTTTAGAAAAATATAAAGATGAATACATAACAAAAGAACTCAAATCTAAGCTTCGGAAAAGAGAACATCGCAAATTTTTTGACAAGTCTATGATTAAATATGCAAAATTTATGCAAAGCTTTAAGTATAATTTATTACAAAAGTTTAATATATTCGCATTCTTACATAATATATATTATAGATATTTTGCGATTCGATATAAAAAAGTTAATTTTAAGGCCATTGAGAGTCTTATAAAGCTGCGTTTTTATGTAAATGATGCTCGCAAGTCAATTTTAACTATTAATAAGCAGTATGATGTAATATTTCTAGATGCCTTTACATGTTCAAAAGCCCCTGAACTTTGGTCTGTAGAGTTTATTGCTGAATTATACAAAAGATTATCACCGCGAGGAGTACTAATTACATATTCAACTTCTGCACTTGTAAGAAATACTTTATTAGAAAATAATTTTTATTTAGGGAAAATTGTTGATAATAAAACCAATAAGAGTATTGGTACTATTGCAGTAAAAGCAAAAAATTTAATTGAAGAACCCCTTTCGAACTACGAAATAGGCTTGTGTAACACTAAGGCGGGCATTCCTTATCATGATCCGGGGTTATGCGCTTCAAGAGATTATATTTTATCACATAGAGAATATGATTTTAAAACGAGTGATTTGCCAACATCGACTCAATATATGCGTTCCAGACTTTCAAAAAAAGAGGACAATGATGATGAATAATAATTATGACGTAGTTATAATAGGCGGCGGTACAGCAGGAGTTAGCTGTGCTTGGAACTGTGGTAAATTGGGCTTGAAAACATTAATTATAGAGCAAAACAGCTACCTTGGCGGCTCAATCACCGGCTCTTTAGTTATTCCGGCGATGAAAACGTCAAAAAACTCGATTAATAATGATTTTTTCAATGCTTTATATGAGAAGTTAATAAATTTAGGGGGGGCAATTACTTATTCAGACGGTAATAAAGGTTGGTTTAATCCGGAATTAACAAAAATTGCGCTTGATATGCTGATAGAAGAAGCCGGTGTGGAGGTCTTGTTTGAATCTCATGTTACTGATATTAAACATGAGAACAACAAAATATTATCAATATGTGTCGATACGTTATATAATGATAACGCAAATGCCTTTAATAATAAGTTATTACTATATATCGTATCGAAATATTATGTAGATGGAACCGGTGACGGAAATTTTTGCAATAAATTAAATTGTGAAATTTTAGAAAAATTTGAAGATAATTCACAGCCAATTAGTTTAAGATTTATAATGTCAGGGGTAAATGTTTGTGAATTTTCCAAATGGCTTATGGCTTATGATACAGACAGAGATGTTACAACTTCCTGTACTGTAGGTGGTTATACATACCTCTCTACAGCCTATACATGGGATAGTACAAAATGGGCGTTAAAACCTTTATTTGAGCAGGCTATAGCAGATGGGTGTATTACAGAAGAGGACTCTAACTATTTTCAGCTCTTTTCTGTCGCAGGAACGCCTGACTCTGTTGCGTTTAACTGCCCTCGTATTATAAACAACGATTTATCCCGCTCTGAAGCCTATAAACAAGGCAGAATGAGCATTTTAAGACTTTCCGAGTTCTGTAAAAAATACCTGCCCGGATTTAAAAATGCCCATATTTCATCTATAGCAAACAGCCTTGGAGTAAGAGTTTCCAATCGAATTAGAGGTAAATATGTTTATACTTATAAGGATTTAATTTCTGGTAAAACGTTC
This sequence comes from Candidatus Gastranaerophilales bacterium, assembly GCA_016287985.1. Classification (GTDB taxonomy): domain Bacteria; phylum Cyanobacteriota; class Vampirovibrionia; order Gastranaerophilales; family Gastranaerophilaceae; genus CAG-196. Next base: position 592 of record JAEEXX010000046.1, on the reverse strand, counting down.
AATAATCCTGTTTTAATTTCAAATTACCCAGTTGATGTACACTCGGACAAAAAAGGCAAATCAGAGTTAATAAAAACCGAACAGGAATATCAACTACCTTTAGAATCACTTATGTCAGCGGATTATGATAACCTATTTATTATAGGAAGATGTATTTCTGCTGATTTCAAAGCTCAGGCAGCTTTGAGAATAATACCTTCCTGTTTTTCAATGGGTGAAGGTTTAGCTAAATATTTAGCTTAAATCAAATGTATTTTGATGGGCTTATCCTTCTTTCCAGCTCGAACCTATATTTATGTCAATTTCCAGTGGAACTTTAAAAGGTTGGTTCAGCTCCATGCATTCATGAACCAATGTTCTTACTTGTTCCACTTCATCTTTAGGTACTTCAAATACAAGTTCGTCGTGAACTTGTATAATCATTTTTGTTTTTAAATTTTGTTTTTCAATTTCATTCTGCACTTTTAGCATAGCCATTTTTATAATATCTGCGGCAGTACCTTGTAAAGGTTGATTTATTGCGGCCCTGCGTGCGAATTCTCTTATTTGAAAATTTGGACTTGCAAGTTCTGATGATAAATATCTTTTTCTG
>JAEEXX010000204.1 GCA_016287985.1 Candidatus Gastranaerophilales bacterium | reverse complement strand
GTATTATAAATATTATATCTAGTCATAATTGTAACTTATTTATTACACAGCAGGGAAAGCAAGCCTTGTGAAGATATCAAATCAACTGACGAAATCAATTAGGAGGTATTTATGGCATATTTATTTTTTTCAATTTCAAATTCTGTATCACAAAAAAAATGGACAAAAGTATATGAGGAAACTCTTGCATTAGCAGATAAACTTAATCTTGCAGACTGGGACAAGTTTTATTACAAAGGAGTCCGTTCCTATGCATACTGCAAAGTAAAAGAACGGACAGAAAAAGAGTTTGGTAAGGAAAAACATTACTGGCTGGCATGCAGCGATTATAAGTATATGAATGAAGGAGAATACTTCAGACTTGAAAAAGAAATAGACAACTATGACAAAAATGCAGCTCCGGCAATCCTAGGACAATTATATTCTTACCCAGATAAAAAATATAAAGAGATTGAAAAACAGATTAGAACAAGAGAAGTAAGAATTTTTGGGGGAACTTATTATATCAGACTTTTAGCAATTCTATGTTTCATGGAAAGTAGACTAAAGGAAAAAATATTTATATATGGAGATTTTGACAAACATGATTGCGAAACTGCGGTTAATATTATCAACAAAAATCACACAGAACAGATAGAGCTCCCTGCCCGTTGTGATTTCAACAGACTTTACAATATTGTTAGAAAGATAGAAATTTCAGATGAAGAAAAAATCTATCTTTTGGAAAAGACCTATATGGGAGGAATAGATTTACAATACAAAAGTCTAATTGAAGAAAAGTTCTCTAAGGAAACAATTAATAAGTTCTGGAAAAACAGATTCAAAAATTATGAAATTGGCAATTATAACTTCGAGAAAGCACTTGAGGCTTATTTATCTTATGGTTTTGATTTCAAGGATTTATTTTCATATATCACACTTAAAAATACAAAAGAAGAATACCTGAAATTTTTAGAATCGATAATTGAAATAGAAAATAATAAATGCAGATACTCAAGATATTTTGGTATTACCAGAGATCCGAAAGATAATGGGATACGCGGTTTTTCACTTGAATTTCGACGCTCTTTATTCGGACCTGAGGCTGTGAAATTATTAGAACCAGTGACAGCTACTTCTACCGCTTTTAAGGTATATACATTTGATGATTATGTAAATGAATTGTCAAAATATTTTGGCAATCAGATTGATGTCAGAAACCTCTTAAAAGAAAAAATAAAAGATAAAGATGAAGATTTGTTTTTATCCGAATTACAAGAGTACTGTAAGAAAGATAGGTATTATCTTTTTGAAGGAGAAGAAAAATACGATATCATTTTCTCCGCTGATCTTATTTATTATAAAACAGGTGACAAAATATCACCTGACCTCTTAAAAGTAATTAAAGATGCTATAAAATCAAATAAAAAAAGACTAGCAGATAAAGAGTTCAAAGAAATTTCGCAAAAAGAAACGACAGAACAAATCTATGAATTAATAGACATTTACCATCATTTTCCTGTCCGAGACATAGATTGGCATCATGCGATTGATTATTTTAATACCCATTCAGATGCCCTTGAACGTTATTACCCTCTGTTCCATATGAGTTTTGAATTATTTTCTATAACAGAATATATCGCAAGAGCACTCTTTATAAATGATGAATTCTATGACTTCTATAAAGGATTACTACCAATACATGAGTGAAGCAGACGATAACTGGTTCATTCAGAATTCTCGTTTCATTGCCGAACGCGACAAGAACACACAAATCCACAATGCAGATTCCAGTAAAGGCATAGTTTTTTCAGCCCAAATCCACAGTCCAACACGCCTTTCGCAGCTCGCTAAGCGCTCGGCCTCCTCCCTCGCTGCGCTCAGTCCGGTGGCTGCCTGCGGCACTGCTCCACGCTTGGGGCGCCTTCCCGAAGTTTTTATGCAAATGGTGCCTCAATAGAACTTATTGCAAAAATCTCTGCATATGACTGAAGAAGAAGTACGCGAAATTGTGAATACGCCGGTTACCGTGCAGGCATAAAGAGAAACTACCCTATCACACAACAACGGCGGGCTCCGGGAGTGGGAGGCCGCCGTTATTGTTTATGAGTTTGTTTGCAGGCTCACGCTACTACTGCGCTTTATACCAGCCAAGATAATTGCTTCCCAATTGCATGCTC
>JAEEXX010000045.1 GCA_016287985.1 Candidatus Gastranaerophilales bacterium | reverse complement strand
TCTCGGCAATTTCAGCGCCGAGCCACAAGGCGACGGCGTCGTACTGGCAAAACAGATTGCCGACAAATACCGCGCGGAGCTGGAAGAAAGATACAGAAAATAACTAAGCTACTTAAAAATAATAGCCGACCCCTGCTTTCAGGTTCACCCTTTGCAAACCTTCACGAGAGGTACCAAGGTCGATGACCTCTATCGTGGTCCCATTGTCATAATTGAATTTTGACAAAGCACCCATAACGTATGAAAACTCGGCGCCAATGCCTATATGCTTAGTAACCATGTAGTCATAACCGATGCCTATGCCAATCCCGATAGTATTTCCAGACAAGGTGTATTTGTTGCCAAATTCTTCGGCTACATCTTTATAATCCATATAGCCAAAAAGTAGGTCATAATATAAGCAGTGCCTCTTGTTGTTCGAGAGCGACATCATACCAAACGATCCACCCACAAAATTGATGGTATGCAGATTGCTGATGTCGCCTTCGTAGTAATTGCCTTCTTCATCATAAGTATACCCCCAGGCCTTTGCTCCACCGGAGAACCGGTCATATTTGACCCCTAACGTAAAGCCGTTGCGAAGGCTGAAGTGCACACTTGCTCCTAACACAGGACCTCTCGTAAGCTTCCGAAGATAATCCTTGTAGTCATTGGAAACGTCTTTGGGTAAACTAGCCGTCCTGAAGGCATAGCCGCCTTGAATGCCGATGCGAACGTTGAAGTCTTTCTTCTCACGTTCCGCTTTCTTCTCGGCTAGGGCCACGGGATCTGCTACATAGTAAGCCAAAACATCAGTTTTTGGCAAACGGCTGAAACGTTTTACACCATTACGTTCGTAAATGAAGCTTATGTAGTTCTTACCTTCGTCCTGAATGGAGCACGGTATGGTGTCGCCTTCTTTTACAACTACATAATCATGAAATTGTTGTTGGGCATATTCCGACAACTCAGCCGGTTCAATGTCATCGTTTATGTTGAGGATATAACCCACAATTTGATGGCAGTTGCTTCCGTTCTGTCCAGGAAAACTATGCTGAAGAATCTCTATGCCGTTTCCTCCCGCCGACCTAGCTTCTTGTTTGGCGGCCTCGATGACGGTCTCCCAGTCGCAACGGGATGTAAAGCCACCGTCAACAACACTCACATTTCCGATCACTTCGGCATTTTCAGGCACCACTTGAGACAAATCATACACAGTCACTTCAGAAGTTGCATCCAAAGGAGGCAATGGCTTTGTGATTTGCTTGTGAATCTTAGGTGAGCAAGAGCAAAAACAAACGGCTAATGCACACAAAAACAATAAAGCTTTTTTCATGTCTGTTTGTTTTGAATAATACGCAACAAAAATACAAAAATTGGAATAATGCCAAAAACATGGTATTTTTGCATTGTTAAAACACGAAATCATGAAAATCACTGAACAAGATAAAGCTTTTATGCGCGAGGCCATTCGGTTGGCCGATGAGAGCGTGCAAAACGGCGGCGGTCCCTTCGGGGCAGTCATCGTGAGGGACGGTGAAATCATAGCTGGCAGCGCCAATAGCGTGACCCGCGACAATGACCCCACCGCCCATGCAGAAGTGAACACCATCCGTCAGGCCTGCCGCAAACTGGGCACCTTCGACCTTTCGGACTGCGTCATCTATACCTCCTGCGAGCCTTGCCCCATGTGTCTGGGCGCCATCTATTGGGCGCATATCAAGTGCATCTATTACGGCAACACGAAAAAGGATGCCGCCGCCATTGACTTCGCCGACGACTTCATCTACAAGGAGTTGGAACAGCATATAACCGAGCGTTCCGTACCGTTCATTCCTTTGCTGCGCGAAGAGGCCATCAAGACCTTTGAGGCTTGGGAAGCAAAACAGGATAAAGTGGAATACTAATCTTCTGCATAAAGATAATAGCCTATCTTTGCAGCCGCAAATCGTAAGATTCAACGAAGTTAAAACCAAGCTGCACCACGATGAGATGAAGACAATGTAGTGCCGCTTTGGAAGTGGTTGTTGGGAGAATAGAAAAACAAACCCCGCAAGAAAGGTTTTCCTGCAGGGATGTTTGTTTTAGGGATGGCGAATCCTCTACATAGCCTTTGCATATTATGGTTTTGGATAATTTGCTGTAATATTCACACTGAATGGATTATTAAAATGGTGCTCCCCACCATCTGTTGTATGAATACTACACTCAGCATTGTTGCCGGTTATATTTGCTGTTTCATACGTTGAATCTGCTGTACGAGGAACATATATGTGCATCATATTGTCACCCTCTTCTTCTGGCGCAAGCACCATTAAATGAGGTATAGGCCAGTGCACAGAGTCCTTATTACCATAATCATATTCTAATAGCGCAGCATCATGTCCGTTAATATCCGTTTTGGTCCACATTACTCTGTAAGGTGTCTCTCTCGGAATAGATTCATCAGAACCGGTGTAGTGGTAAACTCCGTTGGCATACATTGTATCTTGTTTCGTTTGAGGTTCGAAATTATCGACCATATAGTCTCCTTCGTTGAAAGGATAAGACATTTGAAGAGTTTTTGTCTTGCCGACTGTATCCAGTCCAAATGTACCAACAAGATCTCTGAATGCATAATCAACAAGATCCCAGTTTGCGCCCACTGTCGGATTATCCGGAGTAGGATTGTCCGGAGTCGGGTTATCCGGTACTACCGGATCCGGAGTTATCGGTTCCTCAATCTTTTTACATGAAGAGTTAAACAGCGACATAGCCGCCATTGATAAAGCACATAAAACTCCCATTACACTCTTACCGACTCTTCTTGTTGCCCCGGCATTTGCTGAATGTCCAAAAGCTACAGGTGCAGCATGTTTACAGTCACAATTTTTACGCTGGTAATTGTAACTGTTTTGATAATTGTTAATTGGTAATACTCTCATTTTTACCCCCCTTTTTTTCACTAATCTAGCATAAATACTTATAATATGCAAGTGTGTATATATTAGAATATATAAAAAATTTTATATTTAAACTTGTGAGAAAAAATCCGTTTTTCTCGCAAGCTCCGTGGAACGGTTTTGGGGCAGTTTTTGGATTTTTCCGCACCCTCAATTCCTTTTATTTCATCTTTTTTGAAACCTTTTGAAATACTTCTTCAAAACTCTCAATCGGCACAAGTTTGTATCCGCAATGTTCTGCAAGAGTCCCGCCCATCAAAAATAATTCCTCCTGCGGGTACCTTCTGCATATTCCGGGTCGGGTTTTATGTATTTTGCATTTGTGAGTTTCCGGGTCAAGGTTTGTACATTCAAAAACAAGTCCTGTTTCATCTTTATCAATTACCTTTAAATACGTATAAAAAGGATGCAGCCTTTGCAATCTTTTAAATTCTTCTTCCGTCTGAATTACACCCCTATGCTTTACATAAATTCTTTGACAGCACCTGCCGCAACACTTACATTCCCCGACTCTATAATATTTTCTCCTTAATATATAAAGATAAAAAAACTTTTTAATCTTACTGAACATTTACAATCCTTGATTTCGCCAGTTTGTATTCGGACGAAGTTTCATCAGCCAAGGTCATTATTTTTGTAAAATATTTATTCGATTTTACGTAATTTCCTTCCGAATGGTAAAGTGCACCTTTTTCAAAACAAGTTCTGATTATTCTCTCTTCAGGATTGAAAAACTGTTTTATTTTTTGAATGATATTCTCATATTTTTCAGAAAGTTTGGTATCCAAAATTACACAGTTCTCATATTCAAATAACGCCAAGATGTAATTATTATTTTTATAATATTTTTCAGCCATATTAATATGTTTCTGAACATCGTTTTCGTTAACCCTTGTCTCAAGCTCCTTTATTGTTTTTATAATATCGTAATACTCTTTCTGTCTGCTTATTACAAGCGGAAGCATTCGTTTCAAACAACAGTATGAACCTGTAATGTCTCCGGTCAATATCATAACGGAAGATAATTTCTTTAATATGTCAATAGACTTGGAATCCAAACAGTAAGCCTGTTCCAAATACATTTTAGCCTGCGCATAATCTTTTTTTTCATAATAAATTTTGCCCAAAAGATTATTAATATCAAAATTTGTCGGAAAATTATTTACCGCATATTCGAGTGCCTGAATAGCAGTATCGTTGTCATTCATAGAAACTGCTCGTAAAGCCTTTTTATAAAAACTGTTTCCAATCTCGGCAAACTCATCAATGCTCTTTTTTATCTCCTGATAATGTGATGAATCTTTATCTTTAGCATACTTTAGATATTTACCGTAAAAATATACCGAGTAAAATTTCATATCTTTGGAAAAATATGTTGTTGCCAAATTTAGGCACACAGATTCATCATCCGGTTTGTATGAATACGATGTAATCCAATATTCGATAGCTTTTTCAAGATTTTGTTTCTTAAAACAAATATTGCCTAAAAATGTATAAGATGGATTTTTAAATTCTTCTAAATTTATCGAGCGCGTAAAATAAAGCTCCGCATTATCCATATCCTCAAGCCGATAATAGCACCGTCCGATTTCATAGCAAAGCTTGTACGAATAGCCGGAATTAACCATATCAAGGTAAAGCCGAAGAGAGTTTTGATAATCTCCGGTTTTATATAATGCTTTTGCCGCTTCCAGTTTCTGGTTCTCGATATCAGCATTATCCTGTATGTAATATTCCGACGACGCCATAATAAAATTATATCACGATTATAATTCTAAGTCATTCCGGAGTTTTAAGTTTTGTGCAAGTTCTTTCATTACATCATCTTCATACACGTCAACAACGCCTTCTTTAAAAAGCTCCTGCATCTTTTCCAAATGAGAAAAATCATTCTCATCGCTCATCGCAATTGCATTAAATTTTTTGATATCGCAATCTCGTCTGAATAATTCCATGGCATTTGCAGAAATCTCTGTTTTATCAACATAAGGATTTTGACCATATGATGAAGATTTGGCAGAATTAGCTCTCGCAAGCGCAATATTTACTATATTGCTCTGACTTTCCAGCTGAGACTTATAGAATGTGTCGTTATCGTTTATGTTGTTAAACATTAAGCCCTAATCTCCCCTTTTTACCCATCTATATTATTCTATATTTTTTCGGTTTTGTTATCAACTGTTTGAAGTAAATTTTATTATATTAAAACTTGTAGAATATCAAATAAAATGTTAAAATGGAATTTGAAGGATTTATGAGAAAAAAGAAAGTATTGGCAATATTACCTGTCAGCATTGGCGGCAGGCTTACTATGAGCAGTATAATTGACGGTTACAGACAAAATAACTGTAATGTTACTGTTTACGATGAATTGTTCGACAACAATCTCAAAGAAGTTCTTGAAAAAAAATACTCTCAAATTCTTGGCTACGATTATTCAGGCTTGAAGATAAAAATTGATAACGGGCTTGAAATTCCTTCTGTTAACTATTTTTCAGACGATTTAAGAAGCAAAACATCCGGGCCTTATTGGGAAAAATATCTGCCGTATTTAGAAGATTCCGATAATTATACTTTTTATTGGGATAAGGTACTTACCAGTTATGAAACGTTTAAGAACATTCATTATCTTCCGCATTTTGTAAACTTCGATGTGTACAAAGACTTAGGCGTTGAACCTGAATTTGATATTATGTTCGCCGGCAGATTGGATACGGAATACAGGCTTAGTTTTTTTGAAGAACTCGTATTGAAGCTTCCTCATCTGAAAATAGCTTGGTATGCAATTGAAAAACATCGTGAAGATGCTAAAAAACGTGCAAAATATCCTGAAATTATTGATTTGTGTTATCAAGGGTTTATTGATAATGAAAAAGATATGGCATACGCAATTAACAAAGCAAAAATGGTTTTTAACATAAATGCACAAGGCATATCTTCCCTAAATTACAGAACATTCCAAACCGTTGCTTGCCGTCGCCTTATGATAAGCGATTATCGTGATGAACTGGCACTTTTTGAAGGCAATATGCCATTTTATGAAGATTTCTCTGACTTAACCTTCAAAATTGAAAACTATCTTGATGATAACAAAGCTTATGACAGAGTTGTTAATGAGTGTTACGATATTGCGTATCAAAGTCATAATTCAAAGTCTTGTACAAAATATATGCTTAATGTTGTTAAATAAAAAAAGGAAGAACATTAATGTTCTTCCTTTTTGCTTGCATAAACCGGAAATTATAACTTAGAAGCAACCATTTTAGTTGTTTCAGCCAATCTTGTAGAATAACCCATTTCGTTATCATACCAAGAAATAATCTTAACTTGGTTTCCGCCCATTACACGAGTTAATAAAGCGTCAACAGTTGAAGATTGTGAAGTACCGATAAAGTCAGATGATACTAACGGTTCTTCTGTATAACATAGAACGTGTCCATCAGCACCTGCTTTAAGAGCTGCATTAACTTCTTCAACAGTAACTTCTTTACCTACTTCAAATACAACGTCTACTAAAGAAACGTCCGGAGTAGGAACTCTCATAGCAAAACCATCCAATTTACCTTTTAATTGAGGTAATACAAGAGCTACAGCTTTTGCAGCACCTGTCTTTGTAGGACAAATGTTAAGAGCGCCGGCTCTTGCACGACGTGGGTCTTTGTGACCTGCATCAAGAATTCTTTGGTCACCTGTGTATGAGTGAACAGTTGTCATCAAACCTTTTACGATACCGAATTTTTCATCGATAACCTTAGCTACAGGAGCCAAGCAGTTTGTTGTACAAGATGCCATAGAAATTACGTTGTGTTTTGCCGGGTCATACATATTATCGTTTACGCCTAAAACTATTGTAATATCCTCGTTTGTAGCCGGAGCTGAAATAATAACTTTCTTAGCACCTGCAGCGATGTGAGCTTTTGCTTTTTCGCCGTCTGTAAAGAAGCCTGTTGATTCAACAACAACTTCTACTCCCAAATCTCTCCAAGGAAGATTTGCAGGATCTTTTTCAGCAAAGAATTTAATTTTCTTTCCGTTTACAATAATACCTTCGTCGTAAGCTTCTACTTGGCCGTCGAATTTACCCATTACTGAGTCATATCTGAACAAGTGAGCTGCATCTGCAGGTTTTAAACCCGGGTCATTGATTGCAACATAGTCTATTTCATTAAAAATACCTTCTCTGATAGCTGCTCTCAGAGTGTTTCTGCCGATTCTTCCGAATCCGTTAATTGCTACTTTTACCATAATTTTTACTCCTTCTTATTAGTAAAACTTCTCTTAACGTATTAAGTGTAATTCAAACACAAGGGTAAAACAAGGGGGTAAATAATATGGGGGAAATTGTCTATTTTCTCCTGATTCGATTTAAAAGCTCTCCTGCATATTCCATTCTGAACATTATATTTAGTCCCGAATATGTTAGGAGACATAAAATCATTATTCCTGCAATCTTTAATGATTCAAACATATATTTTGAAAAATTCAAAGTATCAAAATATTTGCACGCAAAAAGACATACAAAGAAAGTTAAAAATCCGGAAACAAGCATTTTCCCAAAATTAAAAAATAGTATGCCAAAATCCAATTTGATTTTTTTATGTATGAGCATGCCTAATATTGTTGCGTTGAAAAGCGTTACAAATGATGTTGAAAGCGTAATTCCTGCAATTCCCATATTTAGCTTTAAAATCAAAAGCCAGTTTAAAAACACCTTTAATACTATTGCATAGAGTGCAATTACGAATGGTGTTTTTGAATCATTAAATGCATAGTAAATTCTTGTAATTGAATCTCTGAATACGTACGGAAGAATTGAGAATGATAAGAAACATAGTGCCTCTGTTACCATAAGAACTGCATTTGAATTAAATGCACCGCGTTCAAATACCAAAGAAACACCATCTTTTGCGACAAGCAATATCAAAATAATTATCGGAATACTTGCAAACAGTAAAACACCTACCCCTTTATTAAAATAGTCTCGTATTTCTTGATATTTGCTTTCTCCTTGACCTGCAAGACGAGAAAATAAAGGAAATAAAGGAACAAGAAATGCAGTAACCAATATTCCCACAGGGAATTGAAAAATTCTGTTCGCAAAGACAACAGAAGTCCATGCTCCTTCTTGTAAAGTTGATGCAAAAAACATATCTACATAAATTCCGATTTGACCGATTGTTGAGCTTAATATTGCAGGAAATAAAAGCTCCAATATATTCTTAAACTGCGGATTGTTGATTAGATCAAAATTCGGTTTTAATTTATAACCTATATTTCTAACTGCCGGTAATTGGAGAGCCAGCTGCGCAATCGCACCTAATAGCGTGGCTGAAGCAAGTACTATTCCGAAATTATCTTTACCGCCGGCAATAAAAACAGAAATTATAACTGTAAGACTTAGCATCATAGGAGAAAGATTTGGCAAAATATACTTTTTATGACAAACCAATAATCCGTAGTAAATACCTATAATTCCCCCTACAAGAATTATAGGTGACATTATTTTAAAATGCTGTGACGCAAGATTTATTAGTTCTGGAGAACCAGCAGATATAATTATTCCCATAATTTTGTCTGCAAAGAAAAATCCTGCAATCGCTATAATCGCAAAGAACAGAAAAGTTATGGTTAAAAAAGTATTATAAAGCCGATTTATTTTTTCATCTACATTAAAATCATTTCCCAAAAGTTTTGAAAAAACAGCAACAACTGCACTATGAAAAGGCCCGCCGACACCGCCCAGTATAATTATAGCAAGTGAAGGTATTTGCAGTGCATAAAAATATGCATCAGATATCATAGTCGCACCGTAATAATTTGCAACAACCATATCCCGCACAAATCCCATTAACTTACTTGCAATTGTGACAAGCGCAATAAGCCAGGCTGCTTTTAAAATCCCTCCGGTTTCATTATTCACCTATCACTCTCCTCATTATTTATAAGGTTTTTATTTGTATTTGTATTATAACTTTCAACCAATTCTATATAAACTTTCATAGGCAAATAGCTCGGATAAAATAAGATTTTGTTCTGTCCGTCTTCTATTAACCTTGAAATATCAATTTTTGTTTCTTTTTGAAAAAATGGCCTGTTAACACTTAACTCATGTGTTTTTCCGTTAATCATCACATTAATTTTTGGTGCAGACGGCCCTATAATAACTATATGTGCGCGCCCCACCGGTGCCCAAAAATTTTGTTCGACTTCTTTACCAATTATACTAACCGGAGTTGTGCCCAAAGAAATCCCTTTATAATAATGCCTCAATATATTGTAATAAGGCTGATGAAGCTTAGTCGCCATATAGCCGGCTCCAAACTGGCTCATTCCGACGCCATGCCCAAATCCTCCGCCATAAGCTGTTATATCTGTTATATTTCCCATATTATCAAGTTTTTTTTCAAAAATTACGTTTGCACTCGGAAGAGAGATCCCATCCTTTTGGAATACTCTTCTTATAACGAGCTCTTTAGAAATTCTGTAGCATCCTTTTGAGGTCATTAAATCGAGTTCCATTACCTTTCCTGATGGTCCTCTTTTCATCACTTTGATATCTTTAATTTTTCCCAGAGTATCATTTTCTCTAAAAGCAGGATTTATAAACCCGGTTTTTGACTGTGCAACAAGAGTTTTCTTTAAAATATTTTCAAGTTCGCCAACTCCCCATTCCTTCTGCCACCTGTAATATGGTGATTCAATATCAAAAGAAGGAATCTTAGACGAATAAAATTCCTTAGCTTTTTCCTCAGTATCAAGCATTCCAAAGTTTTCTTTGTCCGGAACTGCAGTCAGATAAGGTTTTGGAACAGAAGGGAACACTCCTGTTAAATTATCCGAAAAAGAATTCGAGTAACTCTCCGTGTAACCACCTGCTGTTGAACTGTAAAGAGTTAATATCGGTTCATGATTGTACAAAGCCACAATACCATTAGTTTCCATAACAGCTCTGGTCGCTAAATCCTCTTCCGTGTTAGCTCCAAAATACACTTGACTTGCTACGCTATCAACAACATTAAATTCATCGTAAGCCTGCGTTCTGGGCGTCAAAACATAATTTCTTGCAGCAACTGCTTGAGCTTTTAATGCTTCAAGCCCAAATCGAACAGGCATTTCATTCGGAACAACACCTTTTAAATATTCTTCCAAATCGATAACGTTTACAAGATAAAAACCCCTGTGTTCTTTCTCTTGAACAAATTCAAACATTCCGCCATATAAAGCCTGTTTTCCTTTTCTTTTTAACCCTCTTACCCCTAATTGTCCTGATTTACAGACAATGTTAAATTCATTCAGAGTCGCACCTAATCCCCCAACGATGACTTCCATGCCGGAAAGGAGATTAGTTACCTGAATATCAGTATTTGGTTCTACATGCAAAAGCGATTTTCCGTCTTTATCACAAATATCCGACTCCGCCGTTGCATATACAACAACCTGCTGACGCAAAACATTTTGAAAATTGTTATCCGTAATCCCGACACGTACATTCTTTCCGGCTTCTTCAACAAAGGCTGCAGAAACCGGTATAATAGATAATATCGCCAAAAAACAAAATATTTTTATCAGCAACTGCCGGTAAGATTCTGAAACAAAATCAGAATGACATAAAGAATAAAAAACTTCTTTTATTTTGTCTCCCAAGTTGTACCTTCCTTGGAATCTTTTAACACAATTCCGGCATTATCAAGCGCAATACGGATTTTGTCCGCTATTTCCCAATTTTTTGCTTCTCTTGCTTCTTTTCTCTTTTGAATTATTTCTTCTATACTTGTATAACTTTCACCTAACTCTGCGGAAATATCTTCCAGCTTTGCTGTAAGTTCCTCTTCAGATAAGACAGCTTTCTCAAACTTGAACCCCAGTGTTGTTGCCAATTTATAAAGCAAAGTATATGCATAATCTACATTTTTGTTTGATTTATTAGTTAAATCAAACAGAACTGCAAGCGCTTTAGAAGTATTTAAATCATCATCCATGGCTTCAACAAATTGACCATATTCCTCGTATTTAGTAATGTCCAAACTCTCATTTACATTGCCTACAGCATTTAATATCCTTTTTACACCATTAGCAGCTGCCTGCAAAGCCTCATCAGAAAATTCAACAGGCATCCTGTAATGGTTTGTCAGAATGAAAAATCTTATTGTATTAGAGTCATATTTTTTGAGTAAATCATCAATAGTCAGAAAGTTTCCCAAAGATTTCGACATTTTCTCTTTGTTAATTGTAACAAAACCATTGTGAAGCCAATAATTTACAAATTTGCAACCATTGGCACATTCAGATTGTGCAATTTCATTTTCATGGTGGGGGAATATTAAATCCGCACCACCTGCATGAATATCAATAGTTTTTCCTAAATATTTACGACTCATAGCAGAGCATTCTATGTGCCACCCCGGGCGTCCTATGCCCCAAGGTGAATTGTAGCCAAACTTTTCATCTTTTTTCCACAGTGCAAAATCAAGCGGGTCTTCCTTTTGTACACCAACTTCAATTCTTGCACCGCTCTCTAATTGATCAATCGGTTGTTTTGAGAGTTGTCCGTATGCAGGAAATTTCTTTACTCTGAAATACAAATCTCCGTTTGCTTCATATGCAAACCCTTTGTTCACCAAGTCCTTGTTCATGGAAATCATTTCGCCCAAAGTTTTTGTAGCAAAAGGTTCGATATCAGGGGGTAAATTATTTAGAGCCTTCATGCTTTCAGAAAATTTACCATACCAGTACTTTGAAACTTCTTCAGGTGTTTTGTTTTCTTTTTCGGCTTTTTTTAGAATTTTATCATCAACATCTGTTACATTTCGGCAATACGTGACGTCATATCCTCTAAACTTAAGATACCTGTATAAAACATCCCAAGTTATATAACACCTTGCATGTCCTAAATGTGCATTATCGTAAACTGTCGGGCCACAAACATACATTTTAACTTTATTCGGCTCAATAGTTTTAAACTCTTCAACATGATTTGTGAATGAATTGTGCAGTTTCATAAAAAACACTCCCTTTTTCGTCATTAATTCTATAACAAACCGATATAAATGTAAAACTGATAAAAAAAGA
>JAEEXX010000044.1 GCA_016287985.1 Candidatus Gastranaerophilales bacterium | reverse complement strand
TATCTGCATAATATCAAATGATAAAACTTCTTCTGTCATTATATTCTCTCCTTATTTTTATCCTAATCAACTCTAAAACCGATCTTATCCGGTTTTGTTCTGTCCATCAATAAGTCCATTGCCTGTTTAGAACTTAAGACGGACGAAAGCATTGCAACGCCTTGCTCTGTGAATACATAAGGCAGTTTTCTTCTTCCGCCCCAACTTGAAGTCACAATTTGTGACTTCAAGCTGAAATCTTCCCATTCATCTTTTGTTAACTGAAACATAAAGTGTGCGGGGAATCTTTCAATATTACGCTTTACCGCTTGGTTTAAAACTTTTGTTTCAACTTCATATAACATGGCAAGGTCGCTGTCCAACATGACCTTAAATCCTCTAATCTCATATATCAAATTTTTTATTTGAACCAATTTATCCACAAATCTATTTTACAATAGTCAAGGGCTATTGTCTATTTAAATGGTCGAAACGGAAAAACCTCTGTTTGTGTAAAGAAATATTACACGCATGAGCAATTTTTCTTATTTAAAATACTTTATCTAAATACATGGCTGTAATGAAAGGAGATTAATATGTCAAATTTGGTTAACGGTAATTATGGCGTTAATAATGGAGTAAGTTTTAAGGCATCAGCGACGGCTCCCAAAAATATTTCATACAGAGGAAGTTCGGATTTTGAAAGAACTCCCGACAACGACAGCTTTGAAAGTGAAGACAAAAATAATACCGGAAAAGTTCTTGGTATTACAGCAGGTGTATTGGCAACCGCAGTGTTAGTTGTTGGCGGTATCTGTTTACATAAAGGCGGAAAGGCTCTTGGAGAAGAAGCAAAATTTGGCGAAAAAATAAAAAAAGGCTGGGAAGAACTCTGGCATAAGGGAGAAAAAGCTTTAGATGAGGAAACAAAAAATGTTACTGACAAAGCCGGTGATGCTGCAGGGAAGAATGGCAAAAATGCAGAAACTGCGGTAGAAAAACAGGAAGAAGGGTTGGTAAATATTGGAGAAGAAGTTAATCCGGGACCTGACGGAAATGATTTATATAAACAAATAATTGAAGCTCAACCTCTTACGGAATCTGAGATTGTTACAAAGAATGCTGAAGAAGAAGCAAGACTAGCGGCTGAAAAAGTTAAAAATGAAGCTGCAGAAAAAGCAAGAATTGAAGCTGAACAAGAGGCAAAAAGACTTGAAAAAGAAAAAGCTGCTAAATTGGCTAATGAGGCTAAAGACAAAGCAATCAGAGAAAAACTGGAACAAGAAAAGATTCTGCCTGAAGCAAGAGAAATAATACAGGACGGACAAAACATTTGGAATAAAGAAGTAGGAAGATGTACAAGATTATATGAAAAAGCAGAAAGAGATGGTTTTAAATCATTAAAAGGCGAATATTCGTTACAAAAAGTAGAAGGCGAATATTTGTTACCTGACGGTGGTGTTCATACTATAACGTATCAAAAGCCCGGTTCGGATGTTAAATATGTATATACCACAACTGACCTCAAAAGATTAGAAGAGGTTACTTGTTATCGACAGGGTGAAAAGGTTTATGAAGCTGGTTTTAGCCAAGCTCAACCATCAAATATGCTAGATGCTGTAGAATTACTTGATGTAGGAAGAAATGAAACAATTCTATTTGCTGATGTTCTTGAAAAAGATGGTGGAAATATACTTAATTGGAGAGATAATAATAGAATGTGTGATTTTGAAACGGAAGATGTTTTGCACCATATTTGTGTGTCAGATGGACAATATAAAGCAGGTTATTGGAAACAAGGCGGACTATGGAATTCGGAATGGACAAAGCTGTAAATAAAATAAGTGCGACGAAAAACTGCTATGCCATTCTATTTCCTACACATATCAAGAGGTAATGACTATAATTTGATTAATTTACCCCTCAATTCTTTAGCAACCTTTGTATGAACAGCATGGCCCGCTTCTTTTACAAGAATTTGTGCACGCATATTGAGCGGAGATACTCCGGTCAAATATAAATCCCCAAACAAGTCTAAAATTTTATGCTTTATAGGTTCATTTTCCGAACGTAATTCTGTCGTATATCCGACATCTTTAAGTCCGACTGTGTTATCAATTGTTACACCCTTTGCAAACCCAAGAGCCTGATACTTTTTGAGGTCTTTATAGAATCCAAAAGTGCGTGCTTCAATTATTTCATCTAAGTTTTTTAAATCGACAGAAACCCACCTTCTGCGTAAATCGGGGTGGTCGTAATTCACAGCATAAGATATTGTGAGCTCTTTATCAGGCAAAATTACAAGACTTGTTTTGCCGTTCAAATAATAAACCGGTTCACTAACTGTATACAAATCATCATTTTTCCCATCAATTCCAGATTCTTTAAACAGTCTTACCCACTCTTTTGCACTTCCGTCAAAAATCGGAAACTCTGTTTCTGAAAGGTAAACATCCAGCGAATCAATTTTACAAAAAGCACAAGCTGCCATAAAGTGCTCACAAAGCATGGCTTTATATTTGTAGTCTCCTAAAAGGGTTCTGTGTTCTTTACTGCAAAGCGTTACGCAATGGTCAGTAGAAAGAAGGCTGTCAATATCAGCATTAAAACATTCATCTGAACCTTTGGAAAAAATACGAATTTTCCCGCCCCGTGAAGGTTTAATGACAACTTCACAGAATTTATTTTTCATTAATGAACCGCCGGCGGTTTCTATTTCTTTTTTTATCGTAACCATTTTTAGGAAGTGAACAGGTGAATAAGTGAATAAGTGAATAAGTTCATTGTAAAAAAGATTTCTTAATCACTTGGCCACTGAGTCACTTGATCACTTTATTTTCTCCTACACTTTTGCTAAATTATTTTCGTTTACGCTTTCTTCAAAAGACTTTAAAAGAGGTTCATATTTTTTGAACTTAGAAATCAAATCACCGGCATCTTTCATAATCTTTAACTGTTTAATAAATTCTTTTCTCGGCATAGCAGGAGAACCGACAACAATCGATTTAGCAGGGAAACTCTTAGAAACACCGGCTTGTGCGGCGATAATAGTATCGTCACCGATTGATAAGTGATCCGCAAGACCTGCCTGCCCTGCTATAACAACTCTGTCGCCAATTACGCAGCTTCCGGCAATACCGACTTGAGATACTATCATACAACCTTTGCCTATACGACAATTGTGACCTATCATAACGAGATTGTCTATTTTTGTATTGTCGCCTACAATCGTATTTTCAATCGTTCCTCTGTCAATACAAGTATTTGCTCCTATTTCAACATTGTTTCCGATAACAACAGAGCCGATTGACGGAATCTTGAATATAACTTGTTCAGTATTACTTTCCCTGATTTCACCGTCTTTACGAGCCTGCTCGATATTGTTTGGATTTTCGGTAACAAAACTGAAACCGTCAGCACCAAGAGAAACCCCGTGATGCAGGATAACTCTGTTACCTACTTTTACTCTGTCGCCTATATTTACGCCTGGATGGAAAAAGCATTCTGCCCCAATTACTGCATCATTTCCGATATAACCGTTTGCAAGAATTTTTGTATTGCTTCCTATTACTGCATTTTCTCCGACAACGACATTCGCACCCAGAGAAACATTCTGCCCAATTTTGGCCGTAGGTGCAACAACCGCACTCGGATGTATACCCTGGTTTACCATTGGCTCTTCGTAAAACATAGTAATTAACTTCATCATTGCAAGACGGGGTCTTTCAACTTCTATTGTAGTAAAACCGTCTATATTAACTCCCAAAGGAACAAGCGCAGCCTTTGCTTTTGTGTTACTCAAGTTTGCAATTTCATCCTCACCTAAAGCAAGTGCAAGAGTATTTTCGTCGGCTAACAATGGCGGAGCTATTTTTGTAATAGCGGCATCCTGTGCTTTTGTAAGCATTCCGCCGGTAATCTGTGCAATTTGTTCCAATGTAAAAGTCTTCATAATAAAACTCCTTTATATTCTATGTTTGATTTATTTTGTTAATCAGATTAGTTGTGGATTTTCCTTCGACAAATTTTATGAACTCAACTCTGATATCATTTTTTAAAACTACATCCTTTTCAGGAAGAGTTTCCAAACTGTAATCCGCCCCTTTTGTATAAACATCCGGTTTTATTTTCTCCAACAATTGTGCGGGAGAACTCTCTTCAAATAATACCACATAATCAACACAATTCAAATATGTTAACATTTCTGCTCTGTCATTTTCGTTATTAATTGGTCTGTTCTCACCTTTTATTGTTTTTACGGATTTGTCAGAATTCAAGAGTATGATAGAATAATCAGCATATTTTTTAGTTTCTTTAAGATACCTTGCATGCCCGATATGTAAAATATCAAAACATCCGTTTGTAACAACATAAGTCTTGCCGTTTTTGTGTCCTTCCTGAACTATTCTGATTATTTCTTCTTTTGTAACAATTTGTCCCATAATTAATCTCTTTTTCCCCAGAGCTTCATGTCAATTACACTTTTACAAATACGAACCGTATTCAATGCGGCACCGATTCTTAAATTATCCGCTACGCACCAGAGTGCAATACCGTTATCGAAAGCAAGGCTCTTTCTGATTCTACCGACAAAAACCGGGTCAACGTATTCCGCATCACGGGTTGTCGGATACTCAAAGTTATCAGGATTATCAATAACCTTTACTCCAAAAGATTTCGACAAAATTGAACGTACTTCATCAGAAGATACATTTTTTTCAAATTCTAAGTCCACAGCTTCCGAATGTCCTCTAAAAACAGGTACACGTACTGCTGTGCAGGCTATTTTTACATCATCGGAAAGGTGAAGAATCTTACGAGTTTCGTTAGTAACTTTCATTTCTTCTTTTGTATAACCGTTATCACAGAACACATCGATTTGCGGAATTACGTTAAACGAAATCGGTTTTTTAAAACATTTGTTTTCAAACTTTTCGCCTTTTAAGTTAGCTTCAGTGTCCGCTTTTAGTTCATTAATAGCAGCCAAACCGGCCCCTGAAACAGATTGATATGTTGAAACAACTATTCTTTTAAAACCGAATTTTTTTAAAGGTTCTAATACGAGCATCAATTGTGAAGTTGAGCAATTTGGGTTTGAAACAATACCTTTGTGCCACTTCAAATCCTCGTCATTTACCCCTGCAATAACAAGAGGAACGTCTTTTTCCATACGGAAAGCCGAAGAATTATCAATAATCATTCCGCCACGCTTAACAATTTCAGGCGCATATTTCTGGCTTGTTGAACCGCCTGCTGAAGCCAAAACTATATCAACTCCGTTGAACGAATCCGGTGTAGTTTCTTCTACTGTGTATTCTTTACCTTGGAAAGTCAGTTTTGTTCCTGCACTTTTCGGGCTTGAAAGGAATTTTATGCTTTCAAAATCAATTTTCAATTCATCAACTATTTGTGTAATTTCTCTTCCGACAACTCCAGTTGCCCCTAAAATTGCTATATTTGGTTTACTCATTTTTGCTCCTTCTACATAATCTTATCTAATCCGTATACAAATCCGCCATTTTCTTCTACATACCTTATTGCAAGTAAAACACCTGGCATATAACATTCACGATTGGTTGAGTCATGACGGATTGTAAGTATTTGTCCGCTCGAACCGAATAAAACTTCTTGAGATGCCATATACCCCGGCATGCGAACGGAATGTATATGAATGTTGTTGTAAACATTTGCGCCTCTTGCACCTTCTATTGTTTCTTTTTCTGTGCAATTTCCTGTTGTGTAACTTTCTGCGCCATCGCTCATGAGTGCCGCAGTTTTAACTGCAGTTCCTGATGGTGCATCTTTTTTTTGATTGTGATGGAGTTCAATAATCTCTGCATTATCAAAGTATTTAGATGCCATTTCTGCAAATTTCATCATTAAAACTGCGCCTGTAGAAAAATTAGGTGCAATTAGACAAGCGGTTTTCTTTCCCTCGCTGAGTTTTTTGAGTTCTTCTATCTGAATATCAGAAAGCCCGGTTGTTCCTACAACAATTTTTATCCCATTATTCAAGCAATAGAGTGCATTTTCATAAATTGAATCAGGTTGAGTAAAATCTACAAGCACATCAATCGATACCGAATTTTTTGCATCTTTAATAGTCGCAAATTGCCCGTTATATATATCGATTTGGGCGACGAGTGACATGTCTTCAGCATTATTAACAGCTTTAACGACCTCTTGCCCCATTTTCCCATTTGCACCGCATACTGCAACTTTTATCATAATTTACTCCCGTATTTCTAAAAATTACTTAACAATTTCTCCATAAATTATACCACACAAAAATCCAATAAAATCAAGGATTTTGCTTATCAATTGTAACAAAATGTATACTTTTGTAACAATTTAGATATAAAAATGTTATAAAATATATATAATGTGGTATTAGGGATGTATAATCTCTTTTCTTTATTTTCTCCTCCACTCCTTTATCTAACGAGAGTTAACGCCGCACGACGCGGCTTTTTCTTTGTGCAGAGAAAGTAACTATCGGCAAAGCGCTTTCTTTTTATTTACATAAAAATTTATACGTGTATTTTCTTTTCTTTATTTCGGAGGTAAAGAAAAGAAAATACACACAAAAGAAAAGAAATCACCGAATTGTTTTCTACATCCTCGCTACGCTCGGCTGTGGTTTTATTTTTCGGCGGTGCCGAATCTCTTACACTCGCTACCGTGACTATAGCCACACGCTCGTGGTAATTAACACGAACAATTTTGTACCGAGTTCGTGCAAACAAAGTTTGCGGTAGAACTCGTAATTGTGTCGGTTTTACCGACAACATCCATTCAATCATATGCCCGTTAGGGCATTATGGTTAGTTATTTTATCTGCGTGTTTTTCTTTTCTCTTTTCTTTTACCTCGCAATTAAAAGAAAAGAGAAAATGATATAAATATTTTATGTACAAATGTTTTATATACTTTTTTAACCTTTATTTAGAGTATAATGACATAAAGGAGAGTGGAAATGAATTTAAGTATTAATCCTACGGATAAAATATTAATAATTACAGCATATCCCGAAGATTTAGCTGTAGCTTGCGGTGGTTTTATAAGTAAATATAACAAACAAATTGACATCCTTTGTATTAACAGAGCTTTAAATGACGCTATTTATGATGAATTTATTGAAATTACGGACAAAGCTGATGTTAATAAAGTTTATATTCAACAGCCAACAGAAGCTTTTAATAAAGATTTTATTTCAAGTGTTGATATAAGTCCTTATAGCATTATTCTAATTCCAAATAAGGAGGATAATAATTCCGAACGTCAATATATAAGTAATGAACTTTTAAAAGAATTATTGGAAAAACAATCCCACAAAAGTAATTTGCAGATTTTGAGATATGAAAATTGGAATCCTATAAAAGAGGCAAATTATTACGAAAATATAACCGATGTTATTGATAAAAAAAGAGAAATAATTTTAAGCTATAAAAAAACGGAAGGTATGAATTTTGCAGATAGAGTTTTGAATCTAAATAAATTCAGAACATTTACGTCTAATCTCAACGGCTTGGCAACGCATGTCGAAGCGTATTTTATTGATAATCTGAGTGCATACTTGTGTAAACCGGATATAATAAATGAAATAACCGATAAAGATTTTAGTAATAATGAAATAGAAATATTTTTAAATGAACAAAAAGCTCAAGATAAAATTAATGATTTGAAAAAACGATTACAGAATAAAAAAATAATTATATTTTGTGCGGGAGAATTTTCCAGGTGTCTGTTTAAAAATTATGATTTGTCAGGTTTGAATATTATTGCGATTGCGGATAGAAGATTTGAGGAGGAAAGAATCCACGAATTTTACGGAATCAAATGTATTAAACCTCAAGATATTAAAAATACTGACTGTGATATGATATTGATTTCAGCTTATGATTTTGTAAAATTCTACGATATTTTAACTAATACAATTATAAAAGATTGTGATATAGAGATAGCGCCGATTATTCAAACTAATTTGAGCGATATAATGCAAGGTAATTGTTCTAATAAAATTTGTACACACCCGTTTCATATAATATCTATAGTTCCAACCGGGCATTGTATTACTTGCTGTCCGGCATATATAAAAAATTTTACTATTGGGAATGTTTTTAAAAATGATTTTGGGAATATTTGGAACGGAAAACGTGCTAAATATTTAAGAAATGCATTAAAAAATGGCGATTATACTACTTGTGACCTAAAAACCTGTATTTATATGGAATTAAAAGATAAAAAAGAATTATACAAATACTATGAAACTAATTCTGAAGATATTAAGATGCCTGACACAATATTCATGGGTTGGGATTATGACTGCAATGTAGCATGTATAACTTGCAGAAATGAAATAATAAAAAATGATGAAAACAAGCTAAGAGAACTTCAAGCTATAGAGCAAAGTGTTTTAGACGCCTGTAAAAACGCAAAGCTATTTTATACAAGCGGAAACGGTGACCCATTTGGAAGCAGTTACGCACGAAATCTTATAAAAAAAGTTGTTGAAATTAATCCGCAAATAAAATTTCTTATACACACTAACGGTGTTTTGTGCAATGAAAATATATGCAATGAGTTGAATATAACAGACAAAATAAAGGGTGTCACTTTTTCTATACATGCATCTTGTAAAGAGACTTATGACAAAATTGTACGATATGGAAATTTTGATAAAGTTATAGAAAATCTAAAATGGGTTTCTACGCTTAAAAAAGATGGGAAGATTGAAACTATCACTCTTGTTTTTGTTGTTCATAAGCTTAATTATAGGGACATGAAAGACTTTGTAAAATTGGCGGAAGAATTTGGTGCAATAGCATCTTTTAGACATTACAGACAATGGACAAATAATACTGAATATAAATATGACGATATGGCGGTATTTGATAAGTCTCATCCTGAATATTGCGAATTTGTAAAAATATTACAAGATAAAATTTTTGGTAGTCCTCACTGTCTTCTTGAACCAGGTTTAAAACTTTTGAGAGATTAATTATTGAAGGTAAGTTATGTGCATTTTCATGCAAACTCCGGGATATGCTCATTAAGTAAATATTACAGCTTATAGATTATCTTATAAGCCGGAAAGTAGAGTGCAAGAAGTATGTATACTCAGATACTAAAATAATAATTTGTAAATTTTTCTTTAAAGTTTAAATTTTTTCATGATAGAATCTATTCAGAGGATTTTGAATGAAGATTATAGAAGCAAGAGATGGTTTTGTAAAAATTGAAACCGAGAATAAGATTGGAATTTCATCTTTCTTAGAAATCAAAGGCATAGCTAAGAGATATATAGCACAAGTAATTCGTTCCAAAAATAATGGTACGGGTTTTGTAGTTTACGCCAAAATTCTTTTTATATATGATGGTTCTTTAAAAAAATACGATAAAACACTACCTGATATTACAGCAGAAATTGGTGAGTTTTCTTTTGAACTTATAAATAATTCTTTTAATTATTCGAATCCTATTGTGGCAGGAAAGTTTATTGCTGATGACGAAAATATTCTTTTGTCCTCAGATTGTTTTGATAGTTCCACCCTAATAAGTATTGACAATAAAGAATCCAGCGATATTATTATTCAAAATCTTGCAAAACAGTTTAAACAATATGGTAAAGTTTTGATAATTGATATGCTTGGTAATATAGTCGGAGATAAATATGTTGCCGGCAGGGATTTTAAACTTCCTTTGAATACCGAATCTTTACAATTTATGTATGATGATTGTCTTTCTGATGCTACGTCCGAAAGCAAAGAAATGATTAAGGACATTTTTGCGAATTTGGCTGAATATTCTAAACAAGTCAAATTTTTACCATTTTCGACTCTAAAAACGATTGTAGATGATATGGTTGAAAAGTCGCATATATTCAAACTTCTTGTGCTCAAAAATAAACTCGCTAAATTTGAAACAGCAGGATATTTTGCATCAAATGAGTCAGATGCAAAAAATTTATTACGAATATTAGAAAACAACCTTGTTGTTTTAGATTTGTCAAAGATAGATGGACTATTCCAGAACAGGTATTTGAGTGTAATATTATCGGAATTGGAAAAACAAAACTCTCAAACCAGAGTAATAATCGAAGCCTCTAATGCAGTAAGTAAAAAGAATATCAAGACACTGTTATATTCTGAAAATATAAAATCCACATTTGCTACACATTCAAAATTCAAGTATCTTGCTGACTTGAAGCAATTTTTCAAAAATTATTTTGTTGAAAATACTGCTGCAAACAAAGAAATCTTCAAACTTTATTCATTCTTTTTGGAATCAATGGATTCAAATAAATATCTTATTGTCGGCGAAGGTACTAACTATATTCCGGTAATATCGAAAGTTGAAAAATATGACGTAGAACTAAAGGTTTTGTCCCAGGATTCTATAGCGGAAGAAATAAAAGCTGCTGAATATGATACGGAAATACAAGAAGAAAATATTGTTAATGTTGGGAACTTAAATATACAGGATGAAAAAGAAAATGATTTTTCTGATGTAGTTGTAAATTCTCAAAATGAATCCGAAGGAATTGATGAGATTGATATAGAAAGTATGTCGGCCTCCGATGAAGTTATGGAAAATACTGAACCGGAGGGTGATAATAGTTCTATATTCGAAGAAGAGGAAAAAGATGCGCTTGAATCTGAGCTTGAAGTGAGTATTGAAGAAGATCATTTAGCAGGGATTTCTAATGCTGATGAAGTTTCGGATTCAGAGTTAATGTCCGAAGATGACACCGAACAAATTCCATTGAGTCAAGAAGAACCCGAAGAAGAATCAGAACAGGAAACGGAAGAGGCTATTGAAGAAGAAGAAAATAGTGACGTAGAAATTCCGGATAATTTAGTAACAGAATTTGAAGAAATAGAGGAAGAGGTTAAAAATATTGAAGGGCAGGATGTGACTGATGAAAGTCAAGATTCCGCACAAGTATTAGAAGCTGCTGAACCGGAAGTATTGCCGCTAAGCGGTCAGGAAGATGATATCGGAGAGTTTACTGAGCTTGAGGTATCTGAGCTTGAAGATGATGACATACTTGTCAATATGGATATTGATGACATACAAGTTTCTGAAAATACAGAAACTATCAATAGTGATGTTTCGCAGGAAGAAATTGATAGGGATATTGTTGAAGATGTGGATAAAGTCTTTACTACTGTAAAAGATGATAATATTTCGGATTCGGATTTAGATTTTATAGATACTTTGAATGAATTTGATTCGTCTGATAGTGAGGAAATCTTGAGAGAAGAAGAAAATGCCGAGGAATTATTTACTTCTGATGATATGGAAACTCTTAATGAATTAACTGATCCCGAAGAAGATAATGATGGATTTTTGGAGCCGCTTGAAGAAATTTCAGATTCAACACCTCATGAGGAAGAAAAAGAAATTTTAGAAACCAGAGAATCAACTACCCCAATAGTTCCTGTGTATGAAGCGGAAATCCCTGAAGAAGACAAAGTTATGTCAGATGATATAGAGCAAGGGGATTCTGTAATCCATGCGAAATACGGTTCAGGTATAGTTGAAAAAATGATTAAGTACGGCAATAAAAACTTGTACTCAATAAACTTTGATAATGTTGGCCGTAGACTTTTAGACCCAACACTTACAGAAATAAAGAAGGCTTAATTGTTAATCAGTGTTTTTGCAAATTGCATAGACTCATCGGTAATTTCACCCGATGCAAGTTCTGCAATTCCCTTAAGTTTATTATCACCTTCCAATACATAGATTCCGACTTTTGTAGTGTCATCTTGAACTTTTTTGACATAAAAATGTTTGTCAGATTTAGAAGCTATGATTGCCTGATGAGTTATCATAATAATTTGCATGAATTTTGCCAAATTTTTTACTTCGTCGGCAACGGCTTGTGAAGTTTTACCTGAAATTCCGGTATCTATTTCATCAAAAATAACCGTATTTGTATTATCTGCTTGAGCAAAAACGGTCTTTATTGCAAGCATTACCCTTGATATTTCACCGCCCGAAGCAGTTTTGGCT
>JAEEXX010000203.1 GCA_016287985.1 Candidatus Gastranaerophilales bacterium | reverse complement strand
GGTGAGTGTATATTCACCATTATTTCTATATACGGATTTCCGACCTTTGCAGACGGCGATAACGTAATTGTTAATCAGGCAACAGGGATTAGAGATACAGGGCGTGTAGCTGCACAGATAGTAACAGGCATCGGTTTTATCGGTGCAGGAACGGTTTTAAGAAACGGCCCAATGATTATAGGCTTAACCACTGCGGCTACATTGTGGATAAGTGCAGCTATAGGGATGACTTGCGGGGTTGGAATGTTTGATGTTGCTGCTATTACAACAATCATATCTGTAGGAGTTTTAACAATAATAAGAGTATTTGAAAAGAAATTTATTCCTACAAGTATCAAACGCAGCAGAAGATATAAAATAGCTATTTATTGCTCGGAAGAACAGGTTAAAGCTATACACGATTATTTAGCTACTACAGTAGATAATGTTGAGAATTTTTCTTCTAAACGCTTAGTTGAAAACCCTGAAATAGCTAAGCTGTCTTCAACATTTGAATTAATAAACAAAAAAGCAGCGAAAGAAATATATGATCATGTTACAGAAATGTGTAAACCTGATTCTATAACTTTGCAGGAATTAAATGATTAAAGAAAAAAAGAAAATAACTGCATACAATTATAAGAAGCCGTTTAAACTGGTTCTTCAGGAATATTTTAGAACGGTATTGGTATCATTTCTGTTAGCTTGCGTTGTTACTACGATTCTATCAATTCACGCAAGAAATGAGATGATTAAAAATCTCTACGAAAATGTCGAAGAACAGAAAAAAATTGATAAACAAATGGCCGAACAATTTATTCAGTCAAACAGCAATCTGCTTACGGATATAAAAGATAAAAAATATTCTGTTTGCCTGCACATAGGTT
The DNA here is from genome assembly GCA_016287985.1 of Candidatus Gastranaerophilales bacterium. Lineage (GTDB taxonomy): Bacteria > Cyanobacteriota > Vampirovibrionia > Gastranaerophilales > Gastranaerophilaceae > CAG-196. Next base: position 1,331 of record JAEEXX010000203.1, on the reverse strand, counting down.
CGTTGTACGAAACCATAGGCGATTATGAAAAAGCCCAAATTGCCTACGAATCCGCTATGGAAAAAGCAAAGCCTAACGATTACACCGCACATTACAAATTAATCTGCATTTTGGTTAATCAGGAAAAATTCAAAGAAGCAGATGAATTATTGAGTCAAATTGAGGATCATTCCAATAAAAAACTCATTAAATTTAAAACAAGAAGTAATATTGTAATTGGGGATAAATACTATTCGATAGGAAAGTTCCTATCTGCAGCAAAACACTATGAACAAGCAGAATTTTATTACAATAAATTTAAAAAACAAGATAAAGTAGTTGCTGAGTCTATACGCAATCGTATTATAAATTCGTATATGAAAGGTGCAGACGAAATTGTAAAAATGGGTTATAATACCGAAGCCGTGCGTTACCTTAAAAAGGTTCAGAAATACAGTCCGGATAATCTCAAAGTGCAATACAAACTTGGAATTATATTGTCCGATTCAGATCCTGAAAGGGCTATTGAATACTTTGAACCTCTTTTGAGCAAAATTCCTCAAGAAATAGACTATGGTGTTTACTGTACGGCACTAATGAAAGCTGCAAACATAGCAGATTTAGAGGGGCGCACTACAAAAGCAAAATATTACAGACACAAAATCCATACGATAGATTTGTTCATAAAAAGAAAGGTTATTTATAAAAATGATATTGATGTAATTCTGGATACATTTAAAATTAGGAAAATATTATTTACCTACCCGTTAAAAGCTGTTATTAAATTTGCAAATCTCTCAAACACGGATATAATCCATATGAAAGCAGATTTTGTACTTACTCACGCAGATGAACCTATTGAAACTATAACAATGACTATTGCAGACAGAAAACACCCTTTGAGCATAGGCGGTTATATGTCCGATGGTTTTACCGTAAAATTCAAAACAAAGGCGTTAACAAGTAAAGAACTTGAAAATTACACCATAAAAATATACGCATATAAAGACGACAAATTTAAGACACTTGTTTCCGAGATTAGAGTTCCCACCAGAACCTTTGAATTGTCGAAATAATTAATGACGTTGACTTAATGTCAAACAATCTCTTTCCATCTAACACGAACTCGCTAATAGACCGACTGTTGATGGTGACAAGTAAGTGTTATTCTGTGTGGAGACATAAGACCGATGTCACCCGAACTCTTTTCATTCAACGCAAACCCACTATTAGGCCAACCGTTGAGGGTGACAAGTAAGTGTTATTCTGTGTGGAGACATAAGACCGATGTCACCCGACCTCTTTTTATTCAACGCAAACCCACTATTAGGCCAACCGTTGAGGGTGACAAG
>JAEEXX010000202.1 GCA_016287985.1 Candidatus Gastranaerophilales bacterium | reverse complement strand
CATATACAATAACATTTGATGAACATCGTCATCATTTTCCCAGTATTCTAAAGCTGTTTCAGCGTTAACATCAGCCTGGTTACCGATTGAAATGAATTGTGCAAAACCTAAGTTAAGGTCTTTAAGGATATTCAAAATACCGCCACCTAATGCACCTGATTGAGAAACGAAACCTATATGTCCTCTTTCCGGCAATGATTCAGCGAAACACCCGTCCATAGAAATTTCCGGTAATGTGTTAACAACACCTAAGCAGTTAGGACCAACACATCTCATACCGTATTCTTGAACTTTTGAAAGCAGAGCTTTTTCAAGTTCTGCACCTTCAGCGCCGGTTTCTTTAAAACCTGCTGTTATAACACAAAGCCCTTTTATACCCTTTTGGTGACATTGATCGATTGTATCAAGAACGAATTTAGCATTAACAACAATAATTGCCAAATCAATCTCGCCCGGAACCTCAAGAACCGAAGTATATGCCTGAAGTCCTTCAATAATTCCACCCTTTGGGTTAATCGGATAAATATTTCCCTTAAATTTGTATTCTTGTAATCTTTTCATAATGTCGGAACCGATTGTATGCTCTTTTGTCGAAGCACCGACAACCGCAATAGATTTCGGTTTCATAATCTTGTCTAAATTTACCATTTGCCCATCCTTTCTTTTATTTGTAAAAAGTACACTAAAATTGTAGCATAAAAATAGCAAAATCAAGTACATTAACCAAATAAGGAATGTTTTACACAGTGATTTTCAAAGATTGCAGTTTTAATTAATCCTCTTCAAACATTGACCATTTTTTGGGGTCAAATCTCAAATCAGTTAGTCTCAGGCTCAAACTTTTCATATACGGTTCAAATTTTTTAATAAGCATAATTTTATGAAGAGAAAGTTCCTGAGCTACAACAGGATTACTGCAGGCAACTACCATTACTCCTCCCGGAAGCATACTATAAGGTTTTGATTTGTTTTTAAATTTTTCAGGTAAAATCTTTTCCCAAAAATTGTACATATTTGTTCGTGCAATAGCTTTTTTCAGCTTAGGATTACTCATCATTGAACTGATGATATCTTCAACTCCTTCAAAATCTGTATAAAGAACTTTCCCCACTTAAATATTACACCCTAATTCTTTTTACTTATCCCTTGTTTATGATACGATGTTGTTTATGGAATTTAATTTAGATGATATCATAAAGAGTTCGAAAAAGATACTTTTATTAAGCCATGTTAACCCTGACGGAGATACGTTAGGGTCAATGTGCGCAATGTATTCTGCTATTTATGACAGGTTTAAAATTAAAGCCGATATGTCAATAGTCTCTAACGTTCCTTTTAATTACAAATTCTTACCAAATATAGACAAAGCTGAGCGATATTTTGACCAATCACTTATTTATGACTTGGTTATTACTCTTGATGTTGCTTCAATAGAAAGAATACGGGATTCAAAAATCTTTTTTGATAAAGCTAATATAACCGTAAATTTTGACCACCATAAAACCAATCCAAATTTCGCTAAATTTAATATAGTAGAACCGGAGGCAAGCTCCTGCGGAGAGGTTTTGTACAAATTTTTCCGACAAAATAACTGGAAAACATCAGAAACTACAGCGAAATGCCTATATGTAGCAATCATGACTGACACCGGCAACTTTAGATTTGAAAATACTTCGGCAGAAGCCATGAGAGCTGCGGCTGACTTAATTGATTTGGGTGCAAATCCTAATATTTTATACAAAAAATGCTACGAAACAAAAACAAAAAGTCTTGTTATGTTTCAAAATTATTGCGTTAATAAGGCTGTTTTTTCGGAAGATAACAAAATAGTTTATACAACTGTATACAAGAAAGATTTGGAGAAATATTCCGCAGGTGATGATTATACTGACGGAATAGCAGAAACATTGAGAGCAATTGATACAACTGAAGTTGCATTTGTGTTAAAGGAAGTTGACGGTAAAACAACAAAAGTATCAATGCGAAGCAAGCACATTGATGTTGCAAAAATTTGCGAAAAATTTAACGGCGGCGGACATACGTATGCTGCAGGATGCACAATTAAAGCTAATATAAACGATTCCATCAGTAATATTATGAAAGAGATTAAATTTTGAGTATAAAAACTAAGTTAAAAAATCATATGAAATTTATAAAAAGTATTGTAAGGTCTGTGGTTGACAATGATTTCTTCGGGATG
>JAEEXX010000201.1 GCA_016287985.1 Candidatus Gastranaerophilales bacterium | reverse complement strand
GGAGGCTTCTGCATTACTTGAAATACTCCTTCTACAATATCATCAATATATGTAAAATCTCGAAAACAATTTCCGTAATTAAATATTTTTATAATCTCACCGCGACGTAATTTATCCGTAAAACTAAAATATGCCATATCAGGACGCCCTGCTGGTCCATAAACGGTGAAAAATCTTAATCCAGTAGATGGTATATTGTATAGTTTACTATAGGCATGTGCCATTAATTCATTTGACTTTTTTGTTGCTGCATATAATGATACAGGATTATCAACCTTGTCTTCTGTGGAATATGGAACTTTCTTATTACTTCCGTACACGCTTGAAGAAGAGGCAAATACTAAATGGTCAACAGGATGGTTGCGACATGCTTCAAGAATATTATAAAATCCAATAATATTTGAACTAATATAAGCGTCAGGATTAGTAATGCTATAACGTACACCTGCTTGTGCAGCAAGGTTTACGACTATAGATGGTTGGTATTTTATAAAAATTTTGTCAATAAAACATTTATCCGCGATATCTCCTTTATCGAAAACAAAATTTGAATAGCTTTTCAACCAATCTAAACGATGCAATTTTAGATTAACATCGTAATAATCATTGAGATTGTCTATGCCTATGATACTAATATTGGGAAACTTATTAGTTAGCAATCGACAAAGATAAGATCCAATAAAACCAGATGCACCAGTAATTAGAATAGTAGAAGATTTTAAATCAATCATTTTGGTATTATTTTAGTTTGTTAGATAATGTTACATCGTTTATTATGCTTTCCCACCGGCTCATGCAATTTTCCAGTTTAAAAAAATTAGCACGCTTTAAGGCTCCATTTTGTATTTTACATCGTAAGTCTTCATCCTTTATTAATTTGTTCAATGCAGAAGCAATTGCTGGAACATTTTCCACTGGACAAATGATACCTTCATCTTCCTGTGTGATAATTTCTGATTGACGACCTTTATAATCACATGCTATACATGCACAGCCCTGCGACATTGCTTCCGTTAATACCATACCAAACGCTTCATAACGACTTGATAAAACAAATATAGATGCTTTTTTATACAATGGTAACATATCACAAAAACCAGGAAAAACTACAGTATCTGCTACTTCATATTTATTAACAAGATTCTTAAGATAAGAAACGTTATTTTCACTTCCTGTCCCTGCAATATATAATTTCCAGTTTAAATTATGCGACGAAATTTGCCCCCATGCTTCTATTAATAAATCAAATCCTTTATAATACCAGCTATCAAAACGCCCAGCAGCAAGCACAATTTTTTCTTTTTGTGGTATAGTTAGAACAGATGAAAATGTAAGTGGATTAGGGAAAACATATACTTTTAAATTTTTATCATTAATATGTCTTTTGTCTGCATCAGTAAGTACAGTTACAGCGGAAAATAAATTTATCTTCTGAAACATACAAATTTTTAATATCTCAGGCATAGGGACATTTGATGGTCGTTCAAAAGATTCGTGAAATGTATTTATAACTCTTACATCAAGTCCTTCTACTGCTTCCAAAACCCAAATAGCCATCCATGGAGTTGTACTTATTACAACATCTGGTTTATAATCGCAAATAAGTTTTCTTAATCTTCGAGCCATTCTCCAATGTTTTATGTTGGGGAACTTGCTTGTTAGTTTTAAACATAAAAAACCGTATATGTTTTTCACTTGTATTTTAGCATCGACAGTAAAAAAATCTTTATCATTACGTGGTTTTGACAACCCAATAACAACATTATGACCACGTTGAACAAAACCATTTGCCCATAGTGTCATAACCCTTTGAGCTCCTCCAGAAGAAAGACTCTTTCCCAAAATCAGTATTTTCATTTGCCAAACATAATTGAATTAATGAAACAACTTGAGTAATACAGAATGAATTGTTTGATTATCGATAATTTTAATGTTGTATTCATTGTCCAAAACACTAAAATCATTAGGATAAACATAGCGTTTTTTTATTCCTAATAAATCAAATAATGAATCAATTCTATTATTCATTCTTGATGCACTACCAGTCAAAGGTACTATCCCAAATTTTTTATGAAAAATTGAAGAAAAAACACCGCAATGGAAACTATTTGTTATCACATAGTCCGCATTGTCAACAAGATACAACCATTCAGGAATCGTTGCAAAGGATTTTGTGTAACTATCATAACGCCCATTACCTGTAACA
>JAEEXX010000200.1 GCA_016287985.1 Candidatus Gastranaerophilales bacterium | reverse complement strand
CCGTTAGCAATTCCTGGAACGTAAACTTTTGAAACGTGTTTCAATAAACAACGTTTTATGACGCCCTTGATACCTATCAATTTTGATTCATAAACAGATGATTCACAAATTAATGATGTTTTTTCTTTTGAAGATAGAAATAATGAAAATATGCTTTCCCTTGAATCCCATCCAGAAACAATTACTTCGTCCCACTTATTGCTTTGATATATTTTTTTGAGTTGTTTCAAGCGGTTGATAGTTGAAGTGTTTTCAAGAAAAACGTGTTTAAAATTCATCTGCCCAAAAATAAAATCAGAATTTCTACCTTCAGAATAAATGTCCCTAGAAGTGTAAATTACAAAAATTTCGCATTTTTCGTTTATCCTATTGAACAAACTAATTTTGTAATATGCTGGAAAATTAGTGATAAAAAGTTTCATATTAAATTTTAAGTTTTAAAAATATTTTTTTTATAAAAATAGCAAGCAGAAAAGTCACTGAAATGCATATTATGAGATATAGAATCATATATTCCGAACACATTTGTTCAAAATATATCATAGGCAATCTTTGCAGTATATAGATTTCAAAAACATATCCACCTAAGAAACTGAGCCATTTATTTTGTAATTGCACTTTATACATCAGTAAAATAATTAAAGTTGTAAAACAAATCGCTCTAACATTATATGACCAAACTCCAAAACCAAAAATATGTTTGAGTGAAAAACTTGATACATATAAGCATATACAAACCATTAAAAACTTTAGATAATGGTTACTCATATATTTAGAAATTTTCTCTTTATGTAAAGAGAATAAAACTCCGAATGGTAATACCAAAGCAGTACTATAATAGTAATCAGGATAATTAACTAACATCAGAATAATCAAATAAAGTAATGTACATAGAAATAGAAATACTATTGAATAATTGTAAGTCATATTTACATTAAATGAAATGAATATTATAATATAGGCGACTAACATATAAAAAATGTACCATGCACTATTTCCTATGCTATCAAGTGCTAAAAATGATAATAAAATTTGTTGTTTTGAAAAATTTTTGCCTAGCGTTATTCCAAGTATCAAATATAATACAATACAAAACGCAAATCTTAACCACAAATGGGGAAGTCTAATTGTGACAAGCCTTTTTTTATAAACATCACCTTTTATCTTTATTTGTTCCATTATTCCATATCCAGAAAAAAACAAAAAGGAACAAACTGTACATTGCCCAAGTATGTGTTGTATTATCAGATATATAGAATCGAAACGATATATATGGGGATTAACGTAACTACAAAAATGAGATAAAAATACAAAAATTACAAATATTCCGTTAAAAGTAGTTGTATTTTTTTTGCTGAGCCATTCTTCAGTATGTTGTTTTTTAGCACTAAAAAATATTATAAAAAATAAAAGTATGATAATTATAGTCAGCATAGTATTTGGGCAATGAGCATTTTTTATTTCTTTATTTCAGAATTAATCAATTCTACAATCTTCTCTGTGGCTGTACCATTTTCATAAGATCCAAAATCTTCATGATGTTTTTTCATAGCAGAAACAAATTTTTCATCATCAAAGTTTTCAATATTTTTTATGATTTCTTCATTAGTCTTACAAATCGGAAAGCCCCAGGAATATGGATCTGTATAAAATCCCCTATTGCTTAAATAATCTTCGAAATCCGGAACAAACAAGAAACACGGGCGGTACAAAAATGAAAAATCCCACATTATGGAAGAATAATCAGTAATTAACATATCCGCAGAACAAAGCAGTTCTTGTGTATCTGGAAAATCAGAAACATCCTTATCAAACAAAATAGAAAACTTGTTTTCAAATGTATGATGTCCACGAAATAAGACGATTATTTTCTTTCCATATTTATCTCCCAATTTTTGTTTCAAATTTGAAACGTCAAGTTTATTATCGAAATTTGCTGTTCCAGTCGTACCTCTATATGTAGGAGCATACAATACGATAAAACTATCTTCATTTAATCCATATTTTTGGCACACATGTTTTTTATTTTCACTTACAAGAGTTTTATAAAAGAAAATATCATTTCTTGGCATACCTACGGATAAGAATTTATCATAATCTACATGAACTGACCATGTCATAACCTCCGTGAATTTTATTGAACTAGAAATATAATAATCCAAATTTTGAGCAATATAATCCAATTCTTTATGACGAACAACAATTATATTATCATCCAA
>JAEEXX010000199.1 GCA_016287985.1 Candidatus Gastranaerophilales bacterium | reverse complement strand
AGTAGAAGTGAAAATAATAGGAAGAAATGAAACTATTGTGAAATCATTGTGCGATAATGATATTGAATCTATCAGACGTACTGTCGAATTTTATAAAGCGATGGGCGGCTTCTTTATAACAGATATGAGCAAATACGAAAAATGATTTTTGCCGGGGATGTGAATCTCTGGCAAAATTCTAAGACAAGCAATGCGCCCCTACGTTGGCGATCTTATTTTGTTCTGCCTTCTCTGAAACGCGAACACAATGTGTCTCCGCAAAGTGATTTGTTGTTTTCAAATTTTATTAATATTTTTGTCAAAAAGTTTTAAAGATAAAAATTATGGAAATAATAAATTTTGATAACAAATTAGAATACGATGGCTTTTGGTATTTGCCGGCACAACCTGATAATATGGTTGGTGGGACTTTGTCGTATTATCCGGAGGAAAAAATTGTCCTAAAAATTATTGGTTGTTTTGGACACCCAATAAATAGTGTTTTGAATAATGACGATAAGGAGAGTGTTATCTATGGTAAAATTTCAAATTCCCAAGATGTTACGTTATTTGTAGTGTCAAAAAATGTGTCATTAAATTTCTCTGCTGGTTTCCCTATAACAGAATATAGATGCTCTTATATGGTACTTGGAAAATGTATTAAGGATTTTGAGGAAAAATGCAATTATTGGGCTAACTCAATTATTCCTGAGTTGTCATATTGGTGTAATATGAATAAGATACATCGTTGTATTAATGATGAAGACATAACTATAACACTACAAAAGAATTGTGATGGAAATTATTCTATTAATAAAACAACAATAAATGACAACACCTCTATTACGTTGCTACAAGAGGTTACTTTTGAAGATTCCCATCATTCAATCAAAATTTACCAATATCCTTACATTGAGATTTGCAAAAAAGAGAAATGTTCGATAAATGAATTGTTATCAGATATTCGTATATATGAACAGTTTCTTTCTGTGGCTACATTGACTGTTGTAAAGAGTTCGTGTATTAAAATTTTCGATAAAAATTTATATCAATTGGTTGAAGACGAAAAGCATTTTAAACCAATTTTTATTGTTAGTCCTCGCTTAATTTCCCAATCTTTTGAATCAAAATCTATAAAACGTACTGATTTTTTATACCAATATTCGACTATTTCAAATTGTTATTCAATTATTTTAAAGAGATGGTTTAATTCACCAAAAGAGTTTGCTCCGATTAAAGCGCATTTAATCAGTAGTTTAGACAAAAAAACAACTTTTAGTAGTGTTGATTTCTTGATTGTAATTCAAGCGTTGGATGGCTTTTGGAGTAGATTTCGAGAAGCGGCTTATAAGCAAGCAAATAATATGAAACAAAAATCGCGTGTTTGTATGAGAATTAAATTATGTGAAATTATTTCCGAGTTTTCAGATATAGAAGCGGTTAAGAAAATGCATATTTGTATTAAAGCAATTGTAGATTCAAGGGATTATTATTCTCATTTTTATACACCAAAAACCTCTGATATAGTCTTGTCGGGTACTGATTTATATACTTTGACGCATAAACTAAGAATATTATTAATTTGTTGTGTTTTATCTCTTGTGGGGTTCAATCACATACAAATAAATGAAATAATAAAAAAAAGTGATTCAAATCTTTTGCATATTTAAAAGACTTGTTTTAATAAATACGTTATGAAATATGCCTTATCATTAAGATTTAATATTTTTAACCATTATGTTCACACCCGAAGGATATTTCAACGTAACTCCAAAAATAAAATCCCTCTCGTTCCCTAAGCGTGGGTATTTTGAGGTGGATTTGGAGGATGGACGCATTATTATAATGCCTGTTTCGGCGTTTCCGAGTTAAAAAAAAGTGCCGGTGAAGGAGCGTAAAAACTACTACTTCATCGGCGGTGGAGTGTCGTTGGATTCGTGTCCCGAAGTGATTCATATCGAGCAAATTCTTGGTAATTTTCAAAATTACGCGCACGAGGGGTAGATTGTATTAATTCGCTCTTATATTAATTGTTATTAATTTTTTTTGAGTATTTCGTAAAAGATTTGTACTTTTACGAATTGAAAACAATTAATAAACAAGAGCAATTATGATACGCAAAATCTTTTTCGTAATAATGACACTTGCTATGTTATTGACGGCGCAAGTGTCGCGTGGACAGAGCGATATGGAGGATGCTGTCCAAACTTTGAACCGGGAGTGCCCAATTCCGATGGGTGTTGTCGGCTCAATCGTTAGTTTTAAAATTGACGATGTTAATCTTACTTTTGTTTTCGAGCTCAATGAGGAAA
>JAEEXX010000198.1 GCA_016287985.1 Candidatus Gastranaerophilales bacterium | reverse complement strand
TAGTATTCTTAGACAGGGTTTGGCAATGGGATTTTTCGTATGTTTTGCACTACCAAATCTTTATAGTAACAATTATATTAAATACATTATATTTGTAATTATTTCTTCATTATTTCATGCTTCTGCTATATCATTATTATTTTTGCCGATATTTTATAATATTAAATCCAATAATTTGAGATTGTATATCATTATAATATCATTGTTTTTAATGTTTTTCGGAAGTCGTTTCTTACTATCAATAAATATCAGTTTCATAACAAACAGAATCGCTTACTATCTAGGTGGAGAATCTGAAACATTTTTCTTAGCACGAATGGTTCGGATTTTATATACAATTCCCATTATAGTATTGTTGTTGCATACGAAAAGTGATTATGTAAAACGATATTGCAATATGTATATATATGGTTTATTATTGTATTCAATGTTTAGTTTTGCAGATGGACTAGCTACAAGATTTTGGGGCTATGTACTGATTTTTCTACTTTTAATTGTACAGACAATAGATGTAGATATTATTTTGCAAAAATTACATAAACAATTAATTGTGTTCTTTTTATGTGGATTAGTTTCACTTTTAATGTTCAAAAACTTCAGTGCATTTATTGAGCAAGCCAACTATAATAAGGAGATAACAATGTTCTCATTTCCCTACATCTCTATTTTTGACAAATCAGAAGCCAATGTGATAAATAGTATATACAAAATTAATTATTAGTCTTATGCCCACCCTTCTTCAAATTAACGTTACTTGCAACCAAGGTTCGCACGGTAAAATAGCAGAACAAATCGGATGTCTTGCCTTGAAAAACGGTTGGCGAAGTGCTATCGCATATTCTCGTGGCAACGCAGAAAGCGAATCCGAAACCATCAAAATCGGTAACAGATTAGATATGTATTGGCATGGGTTTGAAAGTAGGATTTTTGACAACCACGGATTATCATCACGCTTAGCAACCAAGAAGTTAGTGAAACAAATTTTGGATATTCATCCTGATATAATCCATCTCCACAATATTCATGGTTATTATCTTAACTATAAAATTTTATTTGAGTTTTTAAAAGCATATAATCGTCCCATAGTTTGGACATTGCACGATTGTTGGCCGATAACAGGACATTGTAGTTATTTCACACAAGTAAATTGTGAACGATGGAAAACAAAATGTTTTGATTGCCCGCTAAAAAGTAAAAATTATCCGAAATCTTACCTCTTTGATCGTTCAACACAAAACTACTATGATAAAAAAGCCGCTTTTAGTTCCATTAATAATCTTCATATCGTTTCTGTTTCTAATTGGTTAAATAATATTGTAAAAGAATCATTTTTGAATTATGCCAATCTTCACGTAATTCACAACGGCATCGATATTTCAACCTTCAAACCGATCGAAAAAGAAAAAGATAATAAGCAGTTTACTATTCTCGGAGTTTCAAATATTTGGGAAGAAAGAAAAGGTCTTTATGATTTTTATAAACTTAGGGAACTCTTACCTAAAGAATATCATATTACATTAGTCGGACTTAACCAAAAGCAAATCACTGAATTACCGAAAGGAATCACTGGCATTTCACGCACGCAAAAGCAGCAAGAATTAGCAGAATTATATGCAAAAGCAGACGTTTTTATAAATTCCACTTATGCGGATAATTTTCCAACGGTAAATCTTGAAGCATTAGCATCAGGAACACCTGTAATCACTTATCAAACAGGAGGTTCTATTGAAGCCGTAGACGAAAAGACTGGATTTGTAGTGCCACAAGGTGATATTTCAAAATTGGTTGAAACAATCAAAGTATTAAAATTAAATCCTTTAAAATCAGATGATTGTCGTAAAAGAGCAGAGACCCTTTACGACAAAAATATCGCATTTGGAAAGTATTTGGAATTGTATAAAACTGCCTTGATAAAATGAAATGTTTGATTCATAAGATTTTACGATATATATAACTTATTCAAAAAACAACACTTTTCAGAAAAAAAGTGTTGTTTTTGATTTTCATATATTAATCTAACAATACTTTTTCACGCTCTTTGATGAAAATTTCTATTATTACTGCGACATTTAATAGTGCCGCAACGGTCAGGGATACTTTCAATAGTGTTTTGTCCCAAAGTTTTCAGGATTACGAGTATATTGTCATTGATGGCAATTCAAAGGACGAAACTATCAACATAATAAAAGAGTATTCTCCTAAATTCGGCAGCAGAATGCGCTGGATTTCCGAACCCGACAAAGGCATTTACGATGCTATGAACAAGGGGATAAATATGGCAACAGGCGATGTCATA
>JAEEXX010000043.1 GCA_016287985.1 Candidatus Gastranaerophilales bacterium | reverse complement strand
CATTTATTTCCTTGTGCGGTTATGTGACAGGAATTTGCTACCATTTCTCTGTCTTTATCTCCCAAAGTATAATAAGGATTGTAAATAGTAGTATCATTTACCAGTATGTTTAAAATTTCAGACAATGAGTCATAGGTTTTCAAGTACAATAGCTTTGTTTTATCCGGTCGGGCATTTCCGACAGCCGGAACCATTATTGCCGAAAGTATTCCTATTATTCCCAGTGTTACAAGCACTTCTGCCAAAGTAAAACCGTTCTTTTTCATCAAAGTTCCTCCAAAATAATATAACATACCTATTATATACAAATTAACAATGTATTTCAAATTCCGGAGATATGTTTTTTCTAAAAAAAAAGAGTCTGAACGACTCTAAAAACTTAATGTGTGTGAAGTGTAGTGAATGAATATATTTAAAAAGAGAGAGTATGCTTATCCTCTACCTTTATAAAGTCTTTTTTCGAATAAAAATTGCCTTAATGCTTAACAATTCTTAATAATAACTTGATTAAAATTTAAAAATTATTAATAACGTATTGTCTGATGAGGTAATTTATATGTTTTTAACTAATTTATTTAAATTTAAAAGAGTTTGTACGCATGAGCATATCACACCCGACATGGAATCAGGTTATTGTCCTGATTGCGGGAAACTGATAAAAAATGAGTGGTATATAACAAGGTGTGCATGCTGCGGTATAAAATTAAAGACCGTATCGATAAAAGGAGAACTGCAGCCTCAATATCATTACTGTACAAATTGCGGCAGTCAGGAATTTTTAGTTGAAAAGCTTGAAAAAATTAACTTTATAGATATAAATTTTGCTGTATTAGAAAAATGCGAGGCTGAAGAACATATCCATTTACGAAACACTACGCAATGCTGGGAAGAAAAAACAGATTCGCAACCCAAATTGCTAGTACAATACCTGTAATATCAGCAATAATGCCTGTTAAAATTGCATATCTGAATTTTTTAATTCCAATAGAACCAAAATAAACAGATAGAACATAAAATGTTGTCTCAGAACTTCCAACCATAATTGCAGCCATCAATGTAACAAATGAATCTGCCCCATTTTTTGCGGCTAATTCTGCAAATAATCCCAAAGTCGCCGACCCGGAAAGTGAACGGGTAAACATAATAGGAACAATATCAGAAGATATTGAAAATTTATTTAGTATAAACCCAAACAAAGAAGAAATCCAATCTAAAGCACCGGAGGCTCTAAACATGGCAATTGCAACAATTAAAGCAACAAGATATGGAATAATGGTTACAGATACTTTGAAACCGTCCTTCGCGCCTTCAATAAATTCTTCATATATCGGAACTTTTTTAATTATGCCCGTAGTTAATATAAATAACACAATTATCGGCAGTATTGAGAGTGAAAATTTTTCAAACATTATTTACACCTCCATACATTCTTTAATATTAAAGCAGTGATAATTGCTATTATAAATGAAAGAGTTGTAACAATTAGAGTCGGAATAATTATTTTAGACGGATTCGTACATCCAAGACCGGCTAAAACAGCAATTACAGTTGCAGGTATTAGTTGAAAACCCGCTGTATTCATACCTAAAAACATGCACATACTGTCAGATGCAGTTTCTTTATCAGGATTATCTTCCTGCAACTCTTTCATTACTTTTAGTCCGATTGGAGTCGCAGCATTTGTCAGTCCTAAGGCATTTGCGCTTATGCTCATTGTAATATCTCCAATTACCGGCGAATTTTTCTTCTGCTCTTTAAACAAAAGTTTTGCTACCGGGAAAAGTAATTTTGAGAAAATTTGTATTAAACCTGATTTTTCGGCTATCCTCATAATACCCAGCCAAAATGCCATTATGCCGATAAGAGACAGTGCAATTTTCACAGCCACATCACAACTCTCCAGCATGGCATCAGTAACACTACCTATTTTCCCGTTTATACAACCGGCAATTACTGATATGCTAATTAAAAAGAAAAAAATATAATTCATAGGTTAATATTAAAAAAAAAAATAGTATTTGTCACTATTTTTGTATTATTATATAATTATTGTGTAATGTAAGAATAAGATGTGGGATAGTGGGTATATGGCAGATAATGATAATTTGAGCGTAATTAATGAGAACTTTAATACTGTAAAAACGCTGTTGAATTCGATTAGGGCACAAGGGATACTAAACACTTCAGATGTCGACAAACTTTTAAGCGGCATAAATACAAAGCTTGAAAAAATTAATACAAATGAAGATATTGATTTAATTAAAGTCTTTCTGACTGAATTAAAACAAAACCTTGATGAACGACATAGTGTTTTGGTTTCAAAATTTGGAGCAATCGAAGCTCTTTTTTCCAATCTTCTTAAAAACAGCAATGAACTGCCAAAATCTACCGAATTAAAAGAGTTATTCGATATAGTTGCAACAAACCTATCGGTTTTTTCAAGAGAAGTTGTCGCACAAAAAGAATCAATATCAGATATCTCCTTAAAATTAGATGCATTGCGTTCGGATGATTCCCAAAAGAAAGATATAATCAAAAATATAACCCTGCTTAAGCCGGATTTGGAACGTTTGAGCAACGGTTTTGATACGATAGTTTTAAGTTTGAATGACAATTTTAAAACTATTGTAAAGACTATTTCATCAATTGACAATACTTCGCATCTTGAAAAATTTTCAGATAATTTAAATAGTATTGAAATGTCATCTAATGCTGTGTTGTCTGCATTACAGCTTTTGGATAAAAAAACGGAAGCAGTTGATGATGCAGTTAAGAATCTTGTTACAAAATCTGATTTGGACACAACTGAAAAAAGTTTAAGCGAGTTGAAACTTCTAAACACGAGTTTAAATGACTCTGTTAATGAGATTAATCGGCACTATTCGAAAATAGATAATTTGGCTGACAAAATTGATGCATCAGTTAATATAATTGCCGGCCTGAAATCTGCACTGGAAGACGCTGATGACAAAAATTCTCAAGTTATTCTGGATAATCTTGGAAACCTTGAAACAAAGCTTGAAGCTATTAATGATGATACAAAATTCGAAGACTTTAAAACATCTCTAACGCATTTATTGAATGAAATTGCTGAAAATGAGCAATTGCTTAGTAAAAATCAAGACACTTCTTCAGAAAATGTAAAATCCATTTTGGAAATATTGAGAGCATTAGATATAAACTCAAATTTTAGTTCCGTATTATCTTCTATTGAGTCTGGTGATAAAGAAGTTAAGTCTCATATTGATGGGAAAATAAAAGAATTTATTAGTTTAAGTGAATCAAACTTAAGCAATATATTGAATAACATCTCCTCAAATGCTGATTCATTGAATTCGAAAATAAATAGCACTCAAATTGAAATCTCTACACTATGTGAAGGAAGTTTTAATACAATTTTTGATAATATTGCAGAACTAAAGAAAGTAGTTTCACAAATTGATGAAAATTCCGTATCTTCTGATAATGCAATGTTTTCAAACATATCTGACAGATTAAATCTTTTTGAAAACGTTTTGAAAGAGTCTTTAGAAACACAGGAACACACTACTTCTGATGCTTCTTCAAAGCTGTGTGAGCAAGTAGAAAATATTAAAAATTTGTCCAATATTCTTGATTATAAGATGGATACATCTGTTGTTGAAATATCAAATATGACAAGAACTTTTGAAACTCTAAAAAAATCTGTTGATGGAGTTCTTGCGCTTGATTTTGTGGAAACCGTTAAAGACTTAAGGGCTGATATATACGCAACTAAGCAAGATTTAACATTAGCTGTTGAAGTTTCGACAAGCGGTGTGTCTGAAAGTTTATCTAATGATTTGTATGGCAAATACGAGCTTATAATAAGTAAATTAGACTCAGTAGAAGATGAATTTAAAAAGATTCAGACAGAATCATTAAATTACATAAAAGATATAATGGAAAAAATTTCATCCTCATTAGTTGATATTATATCTTATGTTAGCGAGGCTAAAGAATTTCCGACTGAGGAATTTGACAGAAAAATTGAAGGACTATCCAACTTAATAAAAGAAAATAATATTGGTTATGTTGAAAATATTAGAGATATTGTTGATATAATTCGTGCTCAGGTAGAAAACAATTTAAAGAGTATAGAGGAAGAGTCTTCAAAAAGAATTGATGCTATAAATCAATCTTTGGAAAATAATACCGAAAATATAAGAAATGATATACAAAATTCTTATGATAAACTTGTTGAAATCAAGAAAGCATATGATGACATCAGAGATTTAGTTGATTTAAATACCATAAATAATACGAACAGTTTTGATAAACTTTTTAATAATGTAAATGAAATAAGCTCCGAGTTTGATAATAAACTCTCTGCCCTAAAGTCTATACTTCTTGATAAAATAACTGATTTCAAGAATGATTTAACCTGTGATAATGCAGAAAAAATAAATGAATTTAAGTTTTCTGTTGAGAGTTCTCACAGCAAAAATATCCAAGAAGTAATAGATTTAATTGATGCAATGAAGGTTCAACTTGATTCGTTCGCTGCTGAAAATACTGCAACAAGGACAAATGCATTAGACACTATATATGGGGATTTCGCCGAATTAAAATCCATGGTGAATCGTTTTTATAGTGAAGCTTCTGACGTTCGAGCAAATGCGCTTGAAAAAATATATGAAAACTTTAAAGATATATCTAATTCAATAAAATCGATTTCATATAATCTGGAAGATAATCGCAATTCAGGGGTAGATAATCTACTGAATAATATTAATGATTTAAAAGAACAGTTACAGTCGTATGCACAGGAAAACACGGAAAATGGTTCTTTTACAATATCAAAACTGGCTGAATTTAATGAAGAAATAAAAAACAAAATAAACAAACTATCTGATGAAAATACAGCAGCAAGAACAGGTGCACTAGCAAAACTCCTTGATAACTTTGTGGGATTAAAAGATTATGTACAATCTTTGAGCAACAGTGCTGCTGACGAATTAAACCGTAAAACGGACGAAATTATAAGTTGCTTTGATTCTATAAAAGCAACCTTAAATAAAGTAGATGAAAATGTCGACGGAGATATGACAAGGCAGCTTTCAATAATTGAAAGTAATTTTGAATCTCTAATTTCGCAAATGACAATCCTCAATGAAAAAGCAGAGCAATCTGTCGTCGACAGAATTAATAATGAATATGACAATATTTCAGAAAGAATTGATAACAATATAACAGCAAAGCTGGAAGAATATAAGTCAATAATTGAAACCACTTTTAGTACATTATCTAAAAAAGCCCAAGACCAATCCTCTTATCTTCAGGAAAGGGTGTCCGAAATAAATTCGGTGATGAAATCGGTTTGGGATGCTCAATCCGAAAATAATTTCAGACAAATTGAGGAAATATCCGAAAAACTAAAATGCATATTAGATGATAATATCAAGCTTACGTCAGTTGACTATAATAATTTAAGAGATAGGCTGGATGAATTTACAAAGGATTTAAGCGCTAATAATGAATTCTTGACACAGAATCTAAAAGCACAGCTTGACGACATGACTAAGTATATTGATTCTATACTTGACATACAGGTACAAGAATCAATGTCAAGAGCGGACGATCTGACTAAATTGATTGAAACACTATCCAATAAACTTTATCAAAAATCGGAAGAAGTTATTACAAATATCTCTGAGCAAGCAGAGATCGCAGCAAAAGCAAGCAATGATTTAAATAATGTATCTGAACATATAGGTGTTATAGATAATAAAGTTGAACATATTAAGGATTCGATCGATGACAAATCAGCTCAAATAATTAATTTATCTAATGATATGATAACTTCTACAAATGAATTGATAACAGAATTATCCTCGTCAATAGAAGAAAAATCTGCCAGACTTACTGAACTATCCGCTGAAACATCGATAAAAACCATAAAAGAAATTGAAGAACTTTCAAATAAGCTTTTAGAGCAATTTGAACTTGAAAAACAAGTGATTCAATCCACAAAAGATTTTATTTCAAATACTATGCAGGATAATTTAAAGTTGTTATCTAGCAATATTGAAAAAGAAACTGATATAATTGTTTCGGAACTCGTAGAACAATTTGATTTATTTAAAAAAGCACAGCAAGATTCTGTCATACAAATCACAACAGGCATTGAGTCTATTGTTGAAAACCAAATATACAATAATATTGAAGATTTAAAATCATACTTGGATATAAAAACAGATAGCTCTGTTATTACAAATAAACTGGATAATCTTAAGATAGAAATGACTACTGCATTTGAAAATGTGGTATCTGATATGAACAAGATGCTAAGAGGAGATGTTTTTACATCAGGACTTTCTGATTACAGGGTAGCAAATGAAATTTTAATTAACTCTGCTGTCGATAGAATTAATGAAAAAGTTGCATCATTTATTGGAGATTCGGCAAGTGAACTTTCCGTATTAATGAAAGATAGTTCCAACAATTTTGAAAACAAACTCGCTCTGTTTGATAAAAAGTTTATTGATACAGTTGTAGACAAATTTGAAGAAGTAAAATTAATATCAAATAAATACAACCAATCTTCCAATGAGATAAAGAATGCTTTAGACTCAATATTTTCAGACTTCCAAGGCGTAAAAACGGATTTAGAAAATAGAATCGGTCATGTAATTGAAGTATATAATAAAGTTTCTGACAGCACCAATATCGAAATAAAACACCTCAACGATTGCTTTGAAAATTTAAGAACACAAATCTCAAATAAATCTTTTGACGAAGCATTTCAAGCCTCAATAAATAAGCAAATTTATTCTCTTGAATCATTAATACGCGAGCAATTATCGTATATTGAAGACATTAATGATTTATGCGAAGTTAATTTGCCGGATGTCGCAGAATTGAACACATTAGTAAAAGGTTCCGTCATAGATTCGTTATCAGAACTTTCTTCCAAAATAGAGGAAATAGCAGCAAGTAAAGTTTTTGAAAACGAGTTGAACAATACAAACAATTTAATTAGTCAAACTTCTGATAAATTGTCAAAACAAATAAATACAATTTCAGAAGACACATCTGTCAACGACGGATTGGATAACTTAAATAACTTACTGGTAGAAACTGCAAACAATTTATCGGAACAAATTGAAGCACAGAATTTCGAGGAATATATTGAAGATGCGTTAAAGGAAACAAAATCCGATATAATTACCCAATTTTTAAATATATTTAATCAAATATCTTTTGCTGCAGAACAAGAAGAAATAATTGATTTTATTCAAGAGAGACACGATGAATTGATTACTATACTAAGTCACATTGTTACTTCAACCGGCGAAATTTCCGAAGTTAAGGATGGTGTTACGCTTGTTGATAATAAAATTGATTCATTAAAAGACGAAATTAGTATAATAAATGAAAAAATCAATAATATTATATCGGCTGAAGGTGATGTTGATTATGTATACAGCCTTCAAGACTTAGAATCAGACATAGCCAACTTGCGTGTAGTACTAAAGGAAATGCAAGATAATGCTGTCGATTATAGCGGGGAATTTAATAATCTTATGTCATCTACTGAAGGTGTTTATAAACTGGTAGAATCAATCAAGGATGAGTTACCTGATAAAAAATCTTTTGAGAGCTTAACTGAAGATATAGTAAGTATAAGTACACGAACTAATAAATTAATACTTGCATCCGATGAATCTTACAAGACATTGAAAGATAATTTACAAGATTTTAAGCTTGTAATCAACGATTTAGATGAGAGAACGAGAAACTTTGCTCAAGATTCAGGAATGGAAAGGATTGATTCCAAGTTAAATGCATTAAACACTATGGTTCAAAACGGAGCCAAAACGAATCAAGTATTTAATCAAGTCTTTGAATATTTGGCAGAATGGGTTGATAATGCCGGAAACCAAATAAATGCAATATCCAGCAAGGTAGAAACGCTTGATGATATTGGGCAGATTAAAGTTATGCTGGCTGATTTGAAAGCTGAATCTGAAGATAATTCCGAAAACGTTGAATTAATAGAAGCTTTGAGTGAAGTGTTTGATAAACAGGCAAAGAAAATATCAACGCTTGAAACTAAACTTGATAAGATGATTGTAGAAACAACAATTCAAAATAATAAGCTTGATTTAAAACCGATGGAAGATACGCTTAATAAGTTTTTAGCTGCAATCGGAACCAAAATGTCAGAACAACAAGAACATATTAATTCATTAGAATCAACTCTGGAAAAAGTATGTGACATATTAGACGAAAAGGATACCGTTCAGTTAACTAAAAAAGTAGGCGGAATGGACAGACAGATAGCCAAATTAAATAAAAGTATAGAAAAAATAGCATCTCATGTTATTGAAAAATAAATTACAAAGAATCAAATCATTTTTAAAAAGCAATAACATTCTTACCTCTGAGGAAGAATGTTATTGTTATGCAGAAGATTCATCGAATATTATCAAATCAGAAAAAAAACCCGAAGTTGTAGTTTTTGCAGAAACAATAGAAGACGTGCGAAATATCATTAAATACGCATATGAAAATGAGATTCCAATAGTTTCCCGTGGAGCAGGTACAAATATGGTTGGTTCTTGTATATCTGATAATGGAGGAATCGTTTTAAACTTTTCAAAGATGAATAAAATTCTTGAAATAAATAAAATTGATATGACAGCGATTGTTCAACCGGGTGTTGTATTAGGGGATTTAAAAAATGCTGTCGATAATGCCGGGTTATTTTTCCCTCCGGATCCGTCAAATTATGAAGTATCGACTATCGGAGGCGCTATTGCACAATCATCAGGCGGTGCAATGGGATTGAAATACGGTACAACGAAAGATTATATATTGTCACTAAAAGTTATAACTTCTAATGGTGAATTAATAACTCTAGGTTCAAAAACTTCAAAAAATTCTTCCGGCTACCATTTAGCAGAATTAATGGTTGGAAGTGAAGGTACTTTGGCTGTCATAGTAGAAGCGACTCTAAGACTGATACCCAAACCAAAAATTCAAATGTCAGTATTTGCGTATTTTGATGACATAGATAATGGTTCGAGCGCTGCAACAAAAATTACGGCAAATGGTATATTGCCGGCAGCTATTGATTTTATGGATAAAAATTCAATAAGGACGGTAGAAAGCTATGCCAAATGCGGTTTAAATACCTGTATGGAAATTCTTTTATTGGTTACACTTGATGGAGAAGAAGATTCTGTTATTTCGCAAACGGAATTAGTCAAAAAAATATTACAGCAATCCGGTGCATCAGATATTATTACTTCCAAAAATAATGAAGAATCGACAAAGATATGGAATGCAAGGCGTTCGTCATTCGCATCTACGACAAGATTAGCTCCGGATGTTGTTACGGATGATATAATTGTTCCAAGAAGTAATTTTTCAAAAATGGTAAAATATTGCAGAGATATAGCACATAAGTATGATTTGAACATGTGTATGGTAGGCCATGCAGGAGATGGGAACATTCATCCGCAGATTGCATTAAATCTTGAATCGGAAGATGAATTC
This sequence comes from Candidatus Gastranaerophilales bacterium, assembly GCA_016287985.1. Classification (GTDB taxonomy): domain Bacteria; phylum Cyanobacteriota; class Vampirovibrionia; order Gastranaerophilales; family Gastranaerophilaceae; genus CAG-196. The sequence goes on along the minus strand of JAEEXX010000043.1, from coordinate 3,315 downwards.
AGACGGTATATGAGTGCCAAAGCAGAAATTTATGATAAAGTTATTTCACTTGGAGGTACGATTTCTGCAGAACATGGCATAGGGTTGGAAAAGAAGTCATATTTACAAGAGGCAGTCGACAGTTCGGCTATAAATTATATGAAAATGATAAAAAAAATATTTGATCCAAAGAATATATTAAATCCGGGAAAAATTTTTTAAATTTATGATACAATAACAATGTAAGCGTAAGGAGAGTATATGGATATAGTCGTTATTTACTGTACAGTCCCCAATAAAAAACTTGCAAAAGAAATAACAAACGTTATTATGAAACATAGACTTGCAGCGTGTGTGTCAATGATAGAGAATGTAAAATCGGTATTCTCATGGGAAGGCGAGCTGTGTGAGGAGAAAGAAATTTTGATGATGATTAAGACTCGTCGTACAAATTACGGAAAAGTCAAACTTGTAATAGAGGATATGCATTCATACTCAGTTCCTGAGATTATAGCTTTGCCGATTGTTGATTGTTCTGAGGATTATTTAAAATGGCTGGTGAAGGAAACCGAATCATAAACCTAGTAAAATATGCAGAATCACTTGGCATTGACATAAATATCGGTAAAAATAGAGCTTACGGTAATAAAGGGCTTTTTAAAGTAAACGGTTCCAAATACAGAATAGATATTTCAAAAACTTTGACTGAAAATGAAAAGCTTGCAGTTTTGATTCATGAAATATCGCATTACATACATTATAAATATGACAAAACATTAAAAAATCTGGATTTTATATTTAAGGATTTTGTAGGTGAATATGAAAATGAGCTTATTGAATTAACAGTAGATTCAATCCCTAAGGACTATGCGATGATATTTTTTAATGAAAAACAATCATTAAATAATGAAATAAAAAAGCTTACCGAAAGTATAAAATTGAATTATCCTGAAATTGAATTGAGTGATAAGAATAATCCCATTGAAAAAGAAATTTTAAAATGTGAATTTAAATACCTGCTCAAACACGATGCTGCAGTGATTTGCGGTACTTTTTCAAACAAATTATATTCGATTAAAAATATACGAAATGATTTTCCGAATATTAAACCGATCTATGTAGATTATTTAAATTTGAATTCAGCAAAAAGAAAATTAAATAGAGTTAATAGAAAAATATCAAGAATAAATAAGTATTATAATTCGCCATCGGAACTTTTGGCACGTTCAATTGAATATTACATTATGAAACCCGAAATCATGTGTTTAAAAGCGCCATTAGTAACACATCATTATAATAAAGTCGTAGAAGCGAATTATATTCCAGAATTAACGCAACTAGTTAATAACTGCAATATTTAAAATTGTAAATTTTTTTTAAATTTACGCAAAAAAACTTTTTATTAGTTTTAATTTGTGTATAATAGAACAAGAAAGAAAGATTTTATGTTGCAAAACATTTTAAATAAAACAGGAAGTACCAACGGAAATCAATATATAACTAAAGCATCAGAAATGTCTGATGTGCTTGAGAATTATTTATTTAATATTTTTGAAAAAGAACTGAATACTCCTAATTCAGTTCTTTTATCATATAAACCTATTGTAGTGAAAAAGATAGCTGCATATATTTCAGGTAAAATTAATATGCCGGCATCAATAGGGATTTCCGGTGAAACTGCAAGCGGTAAATCTACTATTACAATGGATTTAATAGAAACTATCGAATCATTTGGTACTGAATTTGGAGTTCCGGACATTATCACAAGGGTAAATACGGATGACTATTACTACGATAGATCAGAAATGGTAAAAGCAGCAGGAAGCTTCTCTGAATTCGCTAAAAACTATGACTTAGACAGCCCGGATGCTTTGGAATTAGAGTTGATGTGTGAAAATATAAAGGAATTACTTGCTGGCAAAGCTACTTATCTTCCCAAATATGATATGAGCGGAACGGCAATCAGATATGACAACTATACGTACGCAAAACCATCCAAAATTATTATTTCCGAAGGATTATTTACCCTTACCGATAAAGTTAGAGATGCTTTTAATTTTAAAATATATGTTGACATACCTGAAAACATAAAAAGAACAAGATTTTTTATCAGGGCAGAAGAGAGAGGACTTGGTGATTCAGCTGAAATTATTTATGCAAATGCAAACAAAAAGGCCGAATTCTATATAAGACCTTGCAGAAACATTGCTGATATTGTTTTATCAGGTGCTGCAGACAGAATCAAATACAAAAACTTTTTAAATAAAATCATCGGATTAATACAAGAAATTTACTACTAATTTGTATTTTTAAACCAACTTGAATTCTCTGTTTATCAAACGTCTTTGACTTTCTTCAAAATCGAGTTCGGATACATATAAATTTACAGTTCTGTCCAATCTCATTACATTGAATAATACAAAAATATCTGAAGGAATATTAAATATAGAAATCTGCTTTGTCATTGCTACAGTTTTTAGGGTTTCTATAAAATCAATTGTGCAATCGTATACGTATTTTAAGTCAATGCCAATCTGCCTTCGCTCTGAGGATATTTCTTTTAATAGCCTTTGAGATTCTCTGTTATCCAATTTACCACCAAGTGGTGCAAATATACAAATCTTATCATTATCTCGAATTTCCATATTTATATAATAACTTTACTTATGATTTTATATAATTATCAGAAATTATGATGATTCTATAACTAAAGTTTAATTTAATATTAAAAACACTCCCTCCTGTCTTTCAGACCTCCTCCCCCATGGGGGAGGAAGCTGTTGTTTTTATATAAAACCTGCAATTATTTTAACCCCACCTCGAAATCAAAGATTTCGGTCCTCCCTCAAGGGGCGGACGTGATGTTTATCACGACTCACAATTCACAACTCACGATTCACGAATCACATAAATTGTCCCCCTCCCGTCTTTCAGACATCCTCCCCCATGGGGGAGGAAGCTGTTGTTTTTATGTAAAACCTGCAATTATTTTAACCCCACCTCGAAATCAAAGATTTCGGTCCTCCCTCAAGGGGAGGACGTGATGTTTATCACGACTCACGATTCACCATTCACGAATCACGATTCACATAAATTGTCCCCCTCCTGTCTTTCAGACATCCTCCCCCATGGGGGAGGAATTGAAGGTGGGGGCTTATTGAAATTATATCAATTGCAATGCAATAGAAGGTGATTGGTTAGCGGGGGTAAATGTATTACAGCAGCTGTAGAGCAATACTTGGTGATTGGTTAGCGGTGGACATCAGGGTTGCGCAGGCTTGCTGAAGAATCTGCTGGCGGATAAAGTCACTCGATACCTTACTTATATCCGCATCA
>JAEEXX010000042.1 GCA_016287985.1 Candidatus Gastranaerophilales bacterium | reverse complement strand
GCCAAACTTATCCCTAAAGCTGATGGGACAAAGGACAGTAAGAAAAGAAGACATAAAGATTATTAAAAAAAATATTTATATATATTTGGATGCACTAATAAAAGCACATGGAGTTGCAATTTAAATATATTATATTAGGTAATTTTACTTATAATATTTCAACTTTATATCGAAAAAAAGTAAGTTGTTGTATACTAAAATTAATTAAGAGGGAATGTAATTATGAATTTCGACAAAAAAAAATTATTTATACAACTATTGGCATTCATGGGATTATTATTGTCAATTAAACTGTCATTTATATACTACAATGCAAATTATAATGAATATGCGCTTTCAAGTTTTTGCTCTATAAATGATTTTATTGACTGCGATGGAGTTGCAAAGACCGTTCATTCACAATTTTTAGGTATACCCCTGTCTTATTGGGGAATATTATTATATATAACCATTCTGTTTTTAACAATTGTTGATAAACTAAACAATATCAAGTTTCTTTCATTTTTAAAAGTATTTAAGAATCCGAAATCTTATATAACGTTTTTTGGAACGGTATCATTTTTATGTTCAATGATATTAGCATGCATAAGTTTAAGTATTATAAAAAAACTTTGCATATTATGTTTCGCAACATATTTTATAGATTTAATTATTGCTGTTTTAGCTGCGGACATGAATATCAAAAATGTATTGAGCAGTTTTAAGACAACTATTTTCGATTTTGTGGACGGGGCAAAAACATATCCGAAAACATTTGTTGTTTTGCTTATATTATCAACAAGCTTTCTTGCATATTCAGGAATTACATTAAATTTTGTTCCGAATGTAAAGAGAATGAAATCAATAATGAAATATCGCAAAATAAAATTTAATCCTTACAGAATAAAAGGAAATATTTTAGGAAACCCTGACGGAAAGGTAGTGATTGAACTTTATTCGGATTACGTTTGTCCTTTATGTTACATAAATAATATAATGCTTCACCAAGCGGTGAAAGAATATAAAAACATTAAAGTTATTCATCATAATTATCCCTTTGATAAAGAGTGCAATCCCTATATTATGATTAACATGCATCCGAATGCATGCTTTATGTCAAAAGCTGCTATTGCTGCTAAAAATCAAGAAAATTATTGGGAAATGAGTTCGCTTCTATATGAAAATCAGCCGAAGAAAAAAGAAGATTTGTTAAAGTTGGCAGAAAAACTTAATTTTGATTCAAAAAAATTCCTGCAAGATGTAGATTCAGCAGAAACATATAATGAATTGAAACACGAAATTAACGATTCACAAAAAATGGAAATAGATGCTACACCGACAATGATAATTAACGGAGAAAAAGTTGTTGGAGTAAAGCCATATTACCAATTAAAAGAAATACTGGAAAAACATGGAGCCGAAAAATAAAAAAATTCTTTTACATGCCTGCTGCGGAATATGTTCGGGGTATCCAATAAATTTGCTTAAAGAAATGGGATATGAGGTGTTTGTGTATTTTTGTAATCCGAACATAGATACAGAAGCGGAATTTGCAAGACGTCTGGAAGCTCAGAGAATTGTCTGCAATACATATAACGTCCAATTAATAGTTGAACCTTATAATCATAACGAATACTTGGAAGATATAAAAGGATTAGAAAACGAGCCGGAAAAAGGTAGACGATGCGACAAGTGCATCGAATTGAGACTAATTAAGGCAGCCAAGAAGGCAAAAGAGCTTGATATAGATGTATTTACTACGTCATTAGTTATAAGTCCGCATAAAAATTACGAAAAAATAACAGAACTGGGGGGGGTGCTTGCAGAAAATAACGGTATAGAATATTTACCTCAAAATTTTAGAAAACAAGATGGCTTTTTGAAAACAAATAAAATTGCAAGAGAATTAAATTTATACAGACAGAACTATTGCGGATGTGAATTTGCAAAGGTGTAAAATAAAAGTATACATTTCTTTAACGTCATGGTAATATAATATATAGTGGGAAATAATATGAATTATAAAATAATTTCAAAAAGAGAGCTTTGTGCGAATCAATACGAGTTGGTTATTGAGGCTCCGTATGTTGTCAGAAATGCAAAAGCCGGACAATTTATAATTTTGCGTGCGGAAGAAAACGGGGAACGTATTCCGTTAACTATTGCAGATGTTGATAAGGAATCCGGATTGCTGACGATTGTCTTTATGGCAGTCGGGTATACAACAAAGAAGTTGGCGCAATTGAATGAAGGTGATTGTGTTGTTGATTTAGCCGGTCCCCTTGGACAGCCTACTCATATAAAAAAATATGGTACCGTGGTTTGTCTTGCCGGCGGCTATGGCGCTGCTCCATGTTACCTTATATCCAAAGCGTTTAAGGATGCCGGAAATAAGGTGTATATGATAATGGGGGCAAGGAATAAAGATTTGATATTCTGGCAAGATAAAATGAGAAGTGCATGCACAGAATTATTTATAACAACTGATGACGGTTCATTAGGAGAAAAAGGATTTGTAACACAAGTCCTTGAAAGAATAATGAACTCAGAAAATATTAATTATGCTATAGCAGTTGGGCCTATGCCTATGATGAGGGCTGTAGCTGAAATGACCAGAGGTAAAGGCATTTATACCGAGGCAAGCATGAATCCGATTATGGTTGATGGTACGGGCATGTGCGGTGCATGCAGATTAACTGTTGGTGGAGAAACAAAGTTCGCTTGTGTCGACGGTCCGGATTTTGATGCTCACAAAATTGACTTTGACGAAGTAATAAATCGTTGTAAAATATATAAAGATGAGGAGCGAAAACGTTCCGAAAATTGCAATTTGTTAAAAATAGAAAAATAACTTATATAGGAGAGGTAGAATGGCACAAGAAAAATTTATTCCTTTATGTCCACTGATGAGCGTAGGTTCACAGGTAGAAATTGTGTGCATGCAAGAAAACTGTGCATGGTACCTTAAAAATTACAAAATATGCTCGGTATACATGATGGCTCATAATTCAATGCTTGATGTTCAGGCTAAGCAAAGAGCAGCTAAACAGGGTTCATAGATATTTAGAGCCGGTTATAATAACCGGCTCTAAGTTTTTATAGGGAGGGAATAATGAATAATACAGTTGTAATCGGTGCGCAATGGGGAGACGAGGGAAAAGCTAAAATTACCGATTTGTTGGCTCAAAAAGCCGATTTAATAATAAGATATCAAGGCGGATGTAATGCTGGACATACAGTTGTAGTTAACAGTAACACTTATAAGTTTCACCTTATTCCGTCCGGAATTTTGTATCCTAATACTACGTGTTTTATTGGTGCGGGTACGGTTATTCATCCTGAGTCGTTTGAAAAAGAGCTTAATGAGTTAAAATCGCAAGGAGTAAAGTTTGACGGTTTAAAAATATCTCCGCTTGCAACTATTACGATGCCATATAATATTGAAGTTGATGGCTGGAGTGAAAATAATGCAGGCAAAGGTAAAATCGGAACAACCAAAAGAGGTATAGGCCCGACATACACGGATAAAATGGCTCGCTGCGCTTTTAAAATACAAGATTTATATTCTTTTGAAGCGCTTAATGAAAAAATAGACATGATATTGCCTCTAAAAAATAAAATGTTGGAAAAAGTATATGGTATCGAACCTTATACTAAAGATTGTATAATTTCTTTATGTGAAAAATATGCCGAGTTATTTAAACCTTATGTCTGTTTTGACTGGCAGGATATGTTAAACCGATTCAAAGATAAATCTATTTTATTTGAAGGTGCACAAGGCGTTATGCTTGATATAGATTACGGAACATATCCTTTTGTGACCAGTTCAAATCCGATTGCCGGTGGGGCTGCTACAGGGAGCGGATACGGGCCTACAATGATAAAAGAAGTTGTTGGTGTCGCTAAAGCATATGTAACCAGAGTAGGAGAAGGCCCTTTTGTCAGTGAACTTACAGATGAAACAGGTAAAAAAATTCAGGAAATTGGGCATGAATTTGGAGTAACAACCGGAAGACCAAGACGTTGTGGCTGGTTTGATGCCGTAACAATGAGATATTCTGTTCTTGTGGGAGGAATTACTAAAGTTGCACTAACGAAGATTGATGTTTTTGATACATTTGATGAGATAAAAATCTGTGTAGCGTATAAAGATTGCAGAAATGATAAAGTTTATACATCATACCCAACAGACGTATTTATTCACAAATATTTAGAACCGATATATGAAACCATGCCGGGTTGGAAAACGTCTTTATCTGATATCAGAAACTATGAAGAGCTGCCTGAAAATGCGAAGAAATATATTGCAAAAATCGAAGATTTAATTGGAGCACCGGTTGGTATATTATCAGTTGGCCCTGACAGAGAGCAGACTATATTTGTTAATAAATAATTCAATAAAAAAATGGAGTTATAGATTAAATATCTCCATCTTTTTGTATTTCTAAATTTAGTGCTTGCACTATTGCTTTATTAATAAACTTGCACCAATTACTCCGGCTGTATTCCCAAGCTGAGCAGGCACAATTTCTACTGCTTCTTTTTGGATTGTCATTGCACGTTTTTGGATAGTTTCTCTAATCGGATCAAAAAGAATATCTCCCGCTTCGGCAACTCCTCCCCCGATAATAATTTTTTCAGGGTTTAGAAGATTAACAACGCTCGTGAGTCCCATACCTATATATTCACCCATAATTCTAAATATTTGTTTTGCAACCGGATCACCTTCTTTTGCGGCTACTGCAACAATATAAGGAGTGATTTCAGGGTTCGCTAATTCTCTGTACTTGGTAGATTTTCCCCCTTTTATGTATTCTTCTGCAAGCGCAACAATAGAAGGTCCTGATGCATAAGCTTCCAAACACCCTCTGTCACCACACCCGCAAAGCGGACCGCCTTGCATATTTAATTTTATATGTCCCAGTTCGCCGGCTGCGTTTGATGCTCCTCTCACAAGCTTTCCGTTAATTACAAGTCCTGATCCAATACCTGTGCCAACAGTAATACAAACAAGATTTTGGCAACCAACTCCTGCTCCGTAATTAAGTTCGCCTAAAGCTGCTGTCCTCACATCATTATCGACACGGGTTGGAATTCCAAATTCTTTTTCCATGATTTCTGCAATTGGAACGTTAACCCAGCCGGGAATATTTGGGGCAAGTCTAACGACACCATTTTGACAATCAATTTGTCCGGGAAATCCAAATCCCATTCCTTCAATATTCTTAGGTTCAAGCTTCGTTTCTTTGAGTAAATCTTTTATAGCATCCTTCATGCTGTTAATTGTATATTCATAACCCATCTCGGCTCGTGTCGGAATGGAATTCGAGTATATAATTTTACCTTTATCACTCACCAGTGCTATTTTAACATTCGTCCCGCCAACATCTATACCTATTCTTTGCCCCATCTTTTTCTCCTTGCTATCCATGAAAACACTGTTACAGTAATAATCTAACATAAAAGCCTTCATTAATAAAGAAAAATTTGATTAATTAGTTAAATAACCGTTCTGAATCTCATCGGCATGTACAGTGCTATATCGTCAACAAGTTTTTTCTCAAATTCTTCCGTATAATTTAAAACAGCTTTATGCGCTGATGAAAGGCCCTTATATATCCAATTCGCAAAAAGATAATCATATGATTCAGAATCTGAATTCCCGAGATTAAGTTTACATTTCGGATCTAACAACTTAATTGCATGCAAAAAACGATTTGTTCTGAGATTTCCGCTCTCACATCCAGTAAAAACATTACCCTCTCGTAATGATTTAACAGTTGATATAAAATTTTCATACGAAAAGTTTTCTAAAAAATCTTTTTTTGCTTTTGGGTCTTGAAATGTAGTTGGAGTGTATACGTGTAACCAATCCATGTCATTTTCACGGCAAGCTTTTGATATGTCACATTCTGACGGATTACATAGCACAATCATTTTTTTTATACCATTTTCTTTTAATTCTTTCACATGATTGGAAGCTGATTCCATTCCTCCTTTATAACAATTATTTCCTATATATTTTGCAGCACTTATTTTCATTTGCTTTATATGTTCATCTGATATTTCTATACCGGAGTCTTTTCTGTAACACGAAAAGTCTAATTCAGTCACATTATTAATCCTATCCCTTTTATCCATATGATAAAAAATCGAATTTTCATCATAATCGTCTTCCCAAAGCGTCGCTTTAAAAACACAATTTTTTTGTTTATTAATCATTAAAGAATAAAAGTTGCTACTTACACCACAATTCATCAATGTTGAAATTCGCATATAGACCCCTTTCAACGTTATTAAAACACATAAAAATGTTTTTTGCTATTCAATAAATAAAATCCGACAGTTGGGGAATACAAAGAAAAATATTTGCCATTGTAGAATAATTCTGTCATATGGAAAATATAAAATCTTACTACAGTAGTTTAGATTTGGATACTAATTTATTGGATATGATTTTTAAATTTTATCCGGAAGGAATTGCATGCAAAGATTCAACTTTGAAATACCTCTTTATCAATCAAAGTTATTGCAAAATATTCTCAGTCACAAATTCACTTGATATATTGGCAGCGGAACAAAATAAATTCTTATCAAAACAGAATATAAAACTTATACACGATGCGGATGAAGAAATAAGGAAAAATCTATACCCGCTAAATTATATTTTAAATACCAACAGAGATAAAATAATAAGCATAACTTCATCTCCAATTACAAAGGATTCTGAATTTATAGGAATTATTTCTTGCGTAAAAGATATAACCCAGGAAGAGCATTTAAAAGAAGGCTTCGTAAAAAGGCATTTTCAACATATTAATAATGAAAAAAATCTTCAGGCACAAAGAGAAACTTTTGTTGCATCAATAGGACATGATTTAAAAAATCCTACAATTGCTCAAATAAGAAGTCTGGAATTAATGTTAAACGGAACCTTTGGCAAACTGACGGGCGAACAGTCTGAGCTTTTAAATATGATATTAGATTCTTGCCGATACATGAACGGAATGCTTTCTTCGCTTTTGGCTACTTACAGAAATTATGGCGGTGCAGTTAAGCTGCATTTTGAAGAATTCTCTATGTCTTATCTTGTAAACGAATGTATTTCAGAGATGATGTATGTTGCAAGAGATAAGAATTTAATCATAAAAAGCAATTTTGAAAACGAAAATACGGTTTATGCAGACAGAGTTCAAATAAAGCGTGTTGTTATGAACCTCTTATCAAATGCAATAAAATACGCATACAAAAATACGGATTTGGTAATTTCAGTTCATAATGATTTTGAGAATGTAAATTTTCAATTCGAAAACAAAAGCCCCTATATTCCTGAAGAAAAACAAAAAACAATTTTCGCCAGATATGTTTCTTATGCAGGAATTCATAAAGAGCTTGGTATAGGTCTCGGTTTATATGCTTCAAAAAAAATAATCGAAAGCCACCATGGCGAAATATATGTTAAAAGTTATAAAGACGACAGGAATATTTTCGGATTCAGAATTCCAGTGAAACAGAAAAATAATTGTGTAAAAGAAGTGCTATTATAACTTATTTAGCTACCCATTTTTCCCCACTTGCATTTAAAAATACTTTATTATAATATATTTTCATCGGACTGCCGAAAAACGCTTTTTAGTGAGCAAAAATTAATTCGGTAAGCGATGAGCACCCGGGGGCAAGTAAAGGGTTCTTGGTACAAATATCACGAATAATGTAATGGTAATGAAGATACTATGGTTAGAGTAATTGCAACAATAGGTTGACCAATGTACCGAAAAACTTTAAACTACTCCCCAAGAGAAAAGGAAGAAAACTATGAACACAGATCCGATAGCAGATATGCTAACAAGAATCAGAAACGCTAATGTTGTTTCTCATCCGTCTGTTGAAATGCCGTCTTCAAAGTTGAAAGTAGCTTTGGCTAAGCTTTTGAAAGAAGAAGGTTTTATTTCTGATTATTCAGAAAAAGTTGACGGGCACTTTAAAACTCTTTCAATCGAGTTAAAGTATGATGAGTCAAACAAGCCGGTCATTTCAAAACTTCAAAGAGTTTCAAGACCGGGGTTAAGAAGCTACTGCAAAGCTAAAAACTTACCTCAAGTACTTGGCGGTATGGGTATTGCGGTTGTTTCTACAAGCAAGGGCTTGTTAACAGACCGTAAAGCAAGAAAAGAAAACTTAGGCGGCGAAGTTCTTTGCTATATTTACTAGTACTTATTGAATAAGCATATGCGACAAATGTGAATTTTTAAAACGAACTTATTCACTTATTCACTTTATGAAAACACAGGTTATTGACAGAAAGCCTGTAGAAAAGGAGAAAAATTATGTCACGTATAGGAAAAAAACCAATTGAGATTCCTGCGGGAGTCGAAGTTAAGATAGAAGGTAACCTTGTAACCGTAAAAGGGCCGAAAGGGACTGAATCTGTTTCTTTCAGAGATGAAGTTAAGGTTTCCGTTCAAGAAAATCATATTGTAGTTGAACCAAATTCTGATGACAGAAAAACCGGTGCACTTCACGGACTTTTCAGAACATTGATTGCAAATGCCGTAAAGGGTGTTCATGAAGGTTTTGAAAAGAAGCTTGAGATTGTCGGTGTAGGTTATCGTGCTAATATGGAAGGTTCAAACTTAAATATGGCGCTCGGGTATTCACATCCGGTTATTGTTGTTCCGCCTGCCGGTATTACTTTAAGCGTTGAAGCTAATACTAAGATTACAGTTAAAGGTTCAAACAAACAAACTGTTGGCGATGTAGCAGCATATATCAGAAGCAAACGTCCTCCTGAAGTATACAAAGGAAAAGGTGTTAAATACGAAGGCGAATACATCAGACGTAAAGCCGGCAAAGCAGGTAAGAAATAGTATATAATTCACGAATCACGAGTCACGATTCACGAAAATAATTACATGTGAAGGGCGTTAAGCCCGCCAAAGCAGTAAGAAAGAAGGAAAAAATGATTAAACAAGAAACAAGAAAACCAAGAGTACAAAAAAGACATCAAACAATCAGAGTGAAAATATCCGGGACCGGTGAATTCCCAAGATTGGCCGTTTACAGAAGTACAAAACATATTTATGCACAATTAATTGATGATGAAAAACATGTAACAATTGCATCAGCATCATCTGTAGATAAAGATCTTAAGGAAAAATTGGCACATGGCGGTAATATAGAAGATGCAAAAGTTGTAGGTGAAGCTATTGCCAAGAAAGCTAAAAAAGCAGGCATTGAATGTGTTGTATTTGACAGAGGAGGATTCCTCTATCACGGCAGAATCGCAGCATTGGCTGACGCTGCCAGAGAAGCAGGTTTGATGTTCTAAGAAATATCGATAAATATGGGAAAGAGGATGATTGTGAAATTATCCTCTTTTTCTATTTTATGTTAATAAACCTGAGAAACTCTTTCTTAAATCCACTAAGAGAGTTTTCCCAAACCCCGGCAATACCATTATAATATGGTTTATATGCATCAATTACATTTTGGGGAAGCTCTTTACCGCAATCAAGAGTTTGTGCAATAAACTCTAAATAGTCATCCTGCACTTCCCTGTACTCAATATCTTTGGCTCGCATTTCTTCATCTGCAGCATAGTGAACAAGTGCGTGATATGCACACTCGATATTTGTATCTCTAATGTCAGGAAAAAGTTTTATTGCCTCTCTAACATTCTTCTGACCTGTCAGAACAGAAATAATCAGTCTGCCGACATATCTTCTCTCTTTTAAATTATTCATACTTATATGGGTTTCTAATATTTATATCAAAATCTAAATCTCTCGGCCCTAATTTTGCATCGTATTTTGTCTTGGGACCTTCACTTAAATCAATTGTAATATTTGATGTTTTGTTGGTTGAGGTTGTATTAGCAGGCAGATATTTCTGCAAGCGTCTTTGATAATTAATAGTTTGAGAATTTTTTTTTGCAGAACAACCTGTAAATAATATTCCTGCCATAACTATTCCAAGGCACAACAAAACAATACATGCTTTTTTCATATAAAGCTCCGATGCATTAGGACTACATGTTAATTATAACATTTTTTAAGCTTGATTCAAGATGTTTAGTTTACTATACATTTAAACTTATTCTACATTAGAATAATATCTTTAACTTTTGTTACAAATATTTAAGAATTAAGCAATTTTCGTAAAAAATAATACTTATATAATATATAGGGAAAATACACAATCGGAGAAAAATTATGGCAGTCGGAGCAAGGGATTACATAGACAAGCTTCTTGTAAAAAAGTATGCTGACGAAAAAGTTGATAATCACGAAGCAATGGAGTCAATGATTAATCCTGAAAAAATGCTTGAAACAATGAACGATGTCGCTTCTATTCAGCGAAATATGCTTGCACTTTCCCAAAAATTGGCATGCACATGCTATGCAATTAATGCACGGGCTGCCAGATACAAAAGAGCGAGTGAATAACACGTTAATCAGACCTTGACCACTTTATGCAATCCTTTTGGATTGTCGACATTGCGTTTTAGCTTAAGGGCAATTTCAAGTGCAGTTAGTTGAAGTACTATAACGTTTGCAAAGAGTTGCTGAATTTCATTTTCACATTCAACATTTATATAAAAATCAGGTTTTATTCTTTCGTCATTTATTCCGATTACAGCAAGTTTTGGATTATACTCTGCTTTAATTTGAATAAGATTTTTGACAGAACGTTCAGACGGCTTATCTACAGAAATAAATATTAAAACTGCTTTGTTGTTTAGAACGGCAACATGTCCGTGCATAAATTCGCCAAGAATTGCTGCACTAATATTTTTATATGAAGTTTCTTTGATTTTTAGTGCACCCTCTTTTGCAAGAGAATATGAAATTCCGTCTGCGGTAATTATTATAGTATTTTCTTTTGCAAGATGTTTTGCGAATTCTTTTATATATTTCCTTCTTGCAATGGCTTTTTCCAATATTGCAGGAATATGAAAAAGGGAATCTTTATACTGTTTTGTTTTGCTTTCAGGATCAGATTTCTCAATAAGCTTAAGAGATATTAATATTAAACAAAGCATCTGCGAAGTAAATGATTTTGTCGCCGCAATTCCGTGTTCCATTCCTGCAAAGCATGCGACTCTGTAATCGCAGGAATTCCATATCGTTGAAGTTTCATTGTTTGTAATACAAAGAGTCGGAAGATTCGTTTCTCTTTTTACACGCTCAAGGGATTTCAATGTATCGGAAGTTTCTCCGGACTGTGTAATAAATACATATAATGTATTTTCATCGTGAGGTATAAGATTTTTAATGAGAAATTCGCTCGAATAGATTGCCCTCGTTTCAATTTTTGAAATTTTTTCTACCAAATCCACTGCAAACCTTGCACAATGATATGATGAACCGCTTGCGACAATTACGATTTTTTTTATATTATCGGGTAAATCTATTTTAATTTCACCGGTTTGCGGATCAATATATTTCATCAAAATATAAGGAATAATTTTTGCTTGTTCCTCTATTTCAATTTCCATATAAGTTTTTTTATTCCTAAACAATCTTGCAGCCCTCACACCTGAATATAATAACACAAAATAAACAGAACATTTATATTGTATTTATCGTTATTTGTATATATAATAGTAATTGACTCTAATTATAGCGGGATTAACAATGAAAGATATAATTGTACAGAAGTTTGGAGGAACGTCCGTTGCAGACACGGACAAAATAAAAAATGTTGCAAAGGCCGTAATAAGAGAGAAAGAACTCGGGCATGATGTTGTGGTAGTTGTTTCTGCGATGGGACATACTACTGATTTGCTTGTGAAGCTTGCGAAAGAGATAACTTCAAATCCTTCCTCAAGAGAAATGGACATGCTTCTATCCACAGGTGAGGGAGTCTCGATTGCACTTTTGGCTATGGCACTTCAATCCATGGGATGTGATGCTGTTAGTATGAATGCAATGCAAGTTGGTATAATTACCGAAAAAGTTCACACTAAAGCGAGAATCCTTGAAATAAAAACTGACAAAATAAATCAGTATTTAGAAGAAGGGAAAGTCGTTGTTATCGCAGGATTTCAAGGTGTAACAGATGATTTTGAAATTACAACTCTCGGAAGAGGTGGTTCTGATACATCAGCAGTTGCACTTGCCGGAGCTTTGAAGGCAAAAAGATGCGATATATACACTGATGTTGAAGGTGTCTACACAACCGATCCACGTATTGTTCCATGTGCATCTAAACTGGCACAAATATCTTACGATGAAATGATGGAACTTGCTTGTGACGGTGCAAATGTTATGCACCCTCGTGCTGTAGAAACTGCGATGATACACAAAACTCCGGTGAGAGTGCGGAGTACTTTTAAGTTAGATGATTATGGAACTTTAATATTAGGAGTTGATGAAATGGAACTACATAAACCCGTTACCGGAGTAGCAATTGATCCTGCTCGTATAAGAATAGTAGTTTGCGACGTTCAGGATAATCCTGGTACAGCGGCTATGTTATTTGATGGACTTGCAAAAGAAAACATCTCGGTAGATATGATTATTCAATCGTATGCAAGAAAAGATTTACACACAAATGACATAGCTTTTACAATGGAAAAAGAAGACTTGAATAAAGCTTTAAGAATAATGGAAAATTTAAAACAAGACTTAGGTTACAGCAGAGTTATTGTTGACGAAAAGATTGCAAAGGTATCAATTGTAGGTGCAGGAATGGTCGGCAGACCGGGTATTGCGGCAAAAATGTTCAGGACTTTGGCAAATCTTGGCATCAATATTAAAATGATTGCAACCAGTGATATTAAAATCAGTTGTCTTGTTGATATTGAAAAAGCAAATGAGGCTGTATCTGCTCTGCATAGCGTTTTTGGGCTTGATTCAGACGAA
>JAEEXX010000041.1 GCA_016287985.1 Candidatus Gastranaerophilales bacterium | reverse complement strand
GATAAAATGCAGCAAGATTTAAAAACTATTTACCAGATGGGTTATTTTACCGAAAGGATGAAAGCTGTACCTATAAAGAATGAAAACGGCACTGTTTCTCTAAAAATTATACTGGAAGAAAATGTGCCTATAACAGATTTTACGATAGAGGGTAACACTGTTGTATCAACAGGAGAACTGATGGAATACTTACTTCCGTTGAAAGGGAAACCTCAAAATATTTCAGACATTAACGCTGCAATGGAAAAAATAAATGAATGTTATTTTGAAAAAGGGTATATTCTTTCAAAGGTTGATACTGTTTTTGATGATCCTGACGGAATACTTAATCTTAGTATTTCTGAGGGTAAAATCAATAAGATTATAATTAAAGGCAATGAAAAAACAAAAGAATATATAATTGAGCGAAATATAATGTCTGAACCTGATTCTGTTTACAATGAAAATATTGTAAAACAAGATTTAGTTAGGTTATATTCTACTCAGGCCTTTAAAGATGTAAATAGAACAATAGAAGTTTCGGAAGAAGATTCGGACAAGTACGATTTAACTATAGAACTAAAAGAGCAAAGAACTGCCGCAATTTCTGTTGGCGGAGGTATTGATTCTGCTACAGGTGCATTTGGTTCGGTGGGAATTTCAGATAATAATTTTAGAGGAAAAAATCAAAGAATTTCTCTTTCAGCACTTGTCGGTTCCGGTATTTTGATGAGCGATGCTTCTATAAAAAGTCATATGAATTATCAGGGGGAGTTAAGCTTTTTCGAGCCACATCTTTTAAATTCGGATAATTCATTGATGAGTAAATTGTATTACAGAGATTTGGGTAGTTATCAGATACCGCTTGCATTAGAACGCAGAATTGGTATAGAAGCTACTGTCGCACACAGATTACTTACTAATCCCAGAATGTCTTCAACTTTAACAACCGGAGTGGAGCACATACACCTGTCAGAAGGCGATTATGTATCTGCCAGAAAATTATATCAGGCAAGAGGACTAAATATTGCTGATAGGGCGAGAGAACTTGAAGGTGGGCTGTTCTTAAGGTTAGCTCCTGGGTTGACGTATGATTCTCGTGATACATCAATGAATCCAAGACATGGTGTGCTTGCTTCATTGCGTTATGAAGAAGATTTCGGATTGGATAAATTTGGAAATACGAACGGGCGTTTAATTGGTGTTGCCAAAAGATATATACCTATAGCGAAGAAATCGTCATTAACGTTTACAGGAAGAGGCGGTTTGAAAGTTCATGGTTCAGATATGCCGGAGATTATGGCTTTTAGACTTGGTGGGCCTTATACTGTGAGAGGCTACAAGGTTAACGGTGTAGGTACCGGTACTTCATTCATTATGGGATCTGCAGAACTTGCAACACCGATACCTTTTTCGGATCGTTTAAGGACCAATTTCTTACAGAATTTACGATTGACTTTCTGGGTTGATGCCGGTCAAGTGTTTAAACCTACGATTGCGAGTTATTTGTATGACAGGCCACTACATGCAATCACCGCAGGTGTCGGCTTAAAACTTACAATACCGGGGGTTGGACCGTTATCTATAGATTACGGCTTCCCGCTTACAAATCCGGGAAGTTATGGGTCTAAACATGGTTACTTCACCTTTGGTGCGGGTGACATGATGTATTAATATGTTTGTATAAACTTTTACAGGAGGATATAATATGAAAAATTTAAAAATGGCATTAGTTGCGCTTTCTTTATTAACATTAACTGGAATTTCTTATGCCGGAGGTATCGGATATATTGATTACGCAAAAGTTATAGACAATTATGAGTTCGCTCAAAGAGCAACTAAAGAAGTTGATGCAAAAGGTTTGGAGATGCAGCAATATTTGGTAGATAAAGAAAAAGAATACAAGGCATTAGATACACCTCTAAAAAAACAATCTTTTGAACAGAGAACTGCACAGGAATTTAAAGCGAAAGAGGAAGCTTATGTAAACTTAAAAGCAAAAAGAGAACAAGAAGTTTACAGTAAAATAAAAGAAGCTGCTAAAGCTGTTATGGTAGAACAAAAGCTGGATGCCATAATGGATGAAAGAGGCGTTTTTGTAGGCGGAATTGATATTACGGATAATGTAATCAATAAATTAAGGAATCTAAGATAATATATGAGAGTAGTTGACCTTATTGACAAAAAAAAGCATGGTGAGCAACATACGCAGGAAGAAATTAAGTTTTTAATTTCTTCTTTGATGGATGGTACTGCCCCCGATTATCAGATAGCTGCCTGGCTTATGGCTGTTTATTTTAAAGGTATGACAGAAGAGGAAACCGCCTGGCTTACAGAGGAAATGATACACTCAGGAGAAGTAATTGATTTTGGTGTGCTTACGGATTCAATTGTTGACAAACATTCAACAGGCGGGGTTGGAGATAAGGTTACAATTACATTAATACCGCTTTTGGCTGCGGCAGGTGTTCCTATAGCTAAGCTATCCGGTAAGGGATTAGGGCATACCGGTGGTACAATTGACAAACTGGAGTCTATACCGGGATTTAATACTAATTTAAGTATTCCTGAATTAATTAAACAAGTTAATCAGATAAATGTTGCAATTGCATCCCAAACTCAAAATCTTACTCCTGCAGACGGCAAGCTTTATGCACTTCGCGATGTTACGGCAACAGTTGACAGCATGCCTTTGATAGCTTCGTCAGTTGTGTCGAAAAAAATTGCCTCCGGTGCTAAAAACATTATTTTAGACGTGAAATACGGTTCGGGGGCGTTTATGAAAACACCGGAAGATGCTGTTGAACTTTCAAGGCTAATGGTAAATATAGGAAAATTTTTAAATCATTCAATTACAGCTGTTATTACATCAATGGAAGAACCTTTAGGGAGAGCTGTTGGGAATGCTTTAGAGATTATTGAATCTATAGAATTTTTGAAAGGTAATATAAAAGCGGGTGATATTGCTGATTTGACATACTCTTTTGCTGCAATTGCACTAATTCAGGTAGGAATGTACGAAACGGAAGAAGAGGCCAAAGACTACTTAAAAGAACTTGTAGCGAGCGGAAAAGCACTAGAAAAATTCAAAGAGCTGATAATGGCGCAAGGTGGTGACGCTGAGGTTATCGAAAACTACGATAAATTTGAGTTACCAACATATAAAGTGAAATATGAATCTAAAAAAAACGGTTATGTCCAAAATATAGATGCTTACAAGATAGCTTATGCTTGTAAACTTCTGGGTGCAGGGCGTGATAGGAAAACAGATCCGATAGATTACAGCGTAGGTATTTATCTCAATAAAAAGAGTGGCGAAAGTGTAAATAAAGGAGATATTCTTTATACCATTTATTCAAATGACACGGAGAAAACAAAGATTGCTCAAAAATATTGTGATGAGGCATTTTCAATAAACGAAAATAAACCTTCTCACAATAATATGATATATAAAGTGATAAGAGCGGAAGAGGATTAATATGTATAACAAAAAGATGCAATATGTTATTAAAACAGTTCCCACCGATGACAAACAAGCATTGGAAGATTTGCTAAATACAATGTCTAACGAAGGTTGGGATTTGTACACTATGCACGAAATAGAATCAGAAGATTCTATGGATTTTAATTGCATTTTTATGAGAGAACGTCAAGAAGAAGATTCCACTGATTTAGATGACATAGTAAATATTACCAGTTTCAAGTATCGTATGGAAAAGATGCTCGCTGCTCCAACAAGCCCATATGAGTCATGTAAAGAAATTCAACTTAAGATTTCTAACCAAAAAGAGCGAATTAAAAAAATTAAATCTCAACTTGAAAGTGATAGTTTGTCAGGAGAAGATAAAAATCGGTTAAACAACCAAATGTCAGATGAACTTAAGCAACTGGATTCGCTTAAACAAGCTCTTGTAAATGAAATATCTCCTGAAACAATGTATTCAGCTATCAAGGAAGAAAAAATTACTGTAAACCTTTCCGAAGAAATTCTTGAACTCGTTTCAATGGAAAATACAGATAATTTACTTGCACAAACCGTTAAAATACGACAAAATCTTACAGATAGACTTGGCTATGTTATTCCTCATATACATTTTCATAACAGTGATGATTTAAATCAAAATGAATTCAGCATAAAAATTCATGATATTGAAGTATTTAGAGCACTTGCATTTCCAAACTGTAAAGCTTTTTACAAAGATGAACTTAAGGGATACAAAGCGGAAGAAGGCGACTTTGTAACTGAAGATGAAATTACAGGAAGAAAGCTTGTCTGGATTAGCGAAGATAAAGTTAAGGATTTTTGGATAAGAGGGCTTTCAGCTATTGAATATATCGGAAAGGCGATTGAATATATTGCAATACGTGAAGTTTCTGACATTATGGACTACAACGATATTAATAAATTTGTGGAAATAGTACTTCAGGCAAATTCCTTCCTTGTTGATAATATACTTGGAGATTTTATAACAGCCTCCGATTTGAAATATCTTCTGACATGTCTTGTTAGAGAAGGCGTTTCAATTAAAAATATTGTATATTTGTTCGAAAAAATCAATGACTATGCCAATGAACCTACGAAAGAAGATTTGCTTGATAAGGTAAGACTTGCTTTCTCTAAACAAATTATTAAAGATTTAGCTATAGACGGTTCCGTCAAAGTTTTAGAATTTTCGGATGAGACTCTAAAAATTGTAGAAGGGTTCTTTAATCAGGAAGAAGATGGTACCGTAATAAGAATTAATGGTTGTGAAGTACAAGATATAGCTGAACGAATAAATAAATTAGCAAAGGCTAAAAAACTTGATAAACTAATTTTGGCTGTTCCAATGGAAATAAGGCATATGACTTTTGTCATATTATCAGAATTTATTCCTAATATAACTGTTATTGCAACGGAAGAACTTGCAGGAAATTGTGATATTAAGTTTATTGGCGAAGTTTAAAATTAAACATTTTTAAGTTGCAGATTTTAACAATCTGTGCTATATTTTCCTGTAAGGAGAGTTTACCTTACAAGTCATGCTGTATCATAAATTTGTGTTTGACTTTATAAAAATCCGAACTAAGAATATAATATAAGACAGTTTAAAGGCGATTAAATGAAATTAATAAACAGATTAAAAATCTTTGAACAAAAGTACGTATTTTTAAGGTGGGCTACAGGGGCGGAATACGGTAAAGTTGTCTATGTCGGGGAAGACTATATTGAATTTAATATAGTTGATGTTGACACTATGGAATACCGAGAAACAGTGATGATAAATTCTCAGCTTGTTTTAGAGGTAATATTTGGCGGTTCTGACATATCGAGAATTGTTGCCGAAATCTCTGCCATGCAGTCGGATTAGTTAATTATATATCGGCTCCGCCGTTTTTTAGTTTGCCGAAAGCTTTTTGTGCCCCTTCCATATCACGACACAGTTTGAATACAAATTCAATCGAGGCCTTGTCTTGCTTTATTGCATCTTTTAATTTGTATATATCAGCCAGTTGTAATTTATTTATCTCCTCGTCAGTAGCATTGAGTAAGTACTTATTCAGCATTGTTATTGATTCCGAATCCATACCGGAAATTCCGTGTTTGAATGAATACCAATTATAAAAATGGTATATAAAATAAAACTTATTAATTTTACCTTTACTTAAAATAAACATATCCGGTGTATTCAGCTTGAAATTCTTTGTGGTAATTGAGGATATATATAATGCTTTTGTACCTTTCTGCGGATAAATAAACCCTTCATTTTCCCCTACCGAATATAAAACATTTGAATTATCAATATAATAAACCGGAGTCCCTTGTGATTTTACAAAATCCAATAATCGTTCAGGTTCATAGCTTGCCTGTTTAAGAATTAGCCCGAGTTCTTCTTCCATTCTGGTCTTTTCTGCTTCGGCAAGAGTCTCAAGCGTAAGAAAACAACCATTTTGACGGATACTTCTGCGTTTGGAAGTGTTTTTTATCCCGATAGTCTTTTTTAAGCTTGCTCGCAGCAAATTCTCCTGTATTGACAAAATGGTAAAAATTATATTTTTTATTATGTTCATAATTTTATTCAAAAAGCTTATAAATTCTTTGACGAATATCTTTTTCTGATAATTCTTCAGTAATTTTATTTAAATCCATTGTCATTTGGTAGTATTCGGCAGCTAAAGATTTATCACCCATTGCCTGATATGCTCTGGCTATATTAAAATATGCGAGTGTGTAATTTGGGTTAATATCAATAGCTCTTTTAAAATATTCCAAAGATGTTTTAGGGTCACCGTAACCATCCAAATACACGACTCCTAAATTATTTTGAGCAATTTCAAAATCAGGATTAAGTTCTATTGATTTATGAAATGAAACAACAGATTCTTCCAAATAGTCTTTTTCCCAAAGAGCAAGACCTGTTTTCGCATAGGTTAAAAAGTTCAAAGGATCGACAGATATTGCGTCGCAATAAGTTTTTATAGCTTTGTCCAAATCATTTTGGGACATATATAAATCACCTAGCGATAATTGTATATCAACATTATTCGGGTCAAGTATAATACCGGCATTAAATGCGGCTTCAGCTGCATCACAATTCTCCTTAATTTCGGCATAAATCGCACCCAATGCGTGGCAGACAATAGATGTCCATTCCGCATCAGGATTCAATTTAATTGCTTTTTGATAATATTCAATTGCATCGTCATAGAGCTCTGCTTTTACATATGCGTACGCAAGTGAATTGTTATAGTATGGATTTTCAGGGTTAAGTTCTTCTGCGAGTTTAAAAGCAGACACTGCATGAATTTTATCTGATTTTTTTAGATATAAATGCCCTAGTTCATAGTATATTTTATCCAAATCTTCGCCAAATTCAAGTAGTGAATTGTAATAATCAATGGTTGAATCTATATCTTCCGGCTTATATGTCTGATTAACAGTTGCTAGTTTAATTAAAATTTCTCTGTCTGTCGGGTTAACTTCATGTGCTTTTTTATAGTATTCAATGGAAGCATCAATATTATCACATTCCAAAGCCAAGTCACCCATTTTTTTATAGAAAATATTACCTTGTTCAGTTTTTTCCAAACCTTTGTTATATGCTTCCAATGCAGAAGGGAATAGTTTCATTTTTTCAAATGTTTCTCCCAACGCCATGTAAGAAAAAACAGAAAAATCATTAGCCAGAAATTTATAAAACATCTTTAATGAGGGACAATCCCACATAATCATTGCACTTCCTGATACAAAATAATATAAGAATTTTACAACATCCTTTATAGATGAACGATGAGATTTAATTTTCGAATATAGTACTTTTGATAGAAATAGTCGAGGTCTTGCAGAGTTCTTCCCTGAATTGGAAATAGCAAGCATAAACTCTTTCTCAGCCTCACTCATGTCACCGTTCAAGCATTGGAAATATCCGGTATAGATGTGAGCATTTGGATTATTCGGCTCCAAGGATAATGCCGTTTTGCATTGTTCCAATGCACCCGACACAGAAATTTGCCCTTTAATTAGTAATAAGCTGGCGAGCCGATAATATGCTTCTGATGATGCCGGTGCGGACTTTATTGCATCAACATAGTATTCTATAGCCTTTTCTAAATCGGCCTCCTGCTGTTTTATAAGATATTTTTCGTGTGCTGCACGAGCTTTTTCCATGATACCGTTAACTTGATTTAGCGGTACGTATATTGGGGTAAGTATCTGTTCTGTCATATTTTCTCCAAGAAAAATGTATAAAACCGTACTTACTCAATCGGCGCTAATTTTATAATCTTTAACATTTTTCCTACTAAATCATACGTATGGTTTATTTTTATAATATTTTTGTTTTTTTGTCATGGTATACTTGTAAAAGGGAAGAATAATGAGTGTAAATCAATTTATAAAACCTATTACTACAGAAAGAAAAGCTGATTTATATATTGGCGGATGTAATTTGCTTGATTTGGCAACAGTATATGGAACGCCATTATATGTGATTGATGAGCAGTCTTTAAGAACAATATGCAGAGAATATAAACATACATTTGCAGAGAACGAGAATATTATACTTACTTATGCTTCAAAAGCTCTTTGTAATCTTACGATATCAAAAATAATTTCTGATGAAGGTTTTGGGTTTGACACGGTTTCAGCCGGAGAAATTTATACTGTTTACAAAGCCGGTGCCGATATGAAAAAAGTAACCTTCAACGGTAATAATAAAACACAAAAAGAAATTGAGCTTGCACTTGATTTAAACGTAGGAAGATTTTCAGTTGATAATTTTTATGAAGCTGAGTTGCTTAATAATGTTGCCGAATCTAAAAATATGCAGGCTAAGGTATTACTAAGGATTACTCCGGGAATAGAATGTCATACTCACGATTATATAAAGACAGGGCAAATTGATTCAAAATTCGGGTTTGATTTGTCTCAGATTGATGAAATTATTGAGCTTATTGTAAATAAGTATAA
This sequence comes from Candidatus Gastranaerophilales bacterium, assembly GCA_016287985.1. Lineage (GTDB taxonomy): Bacteria > Cyanobacteriota > Vampirovibrionia > Gastranaerophilales > Gastranaerophilaceae > CAG-196. Next base: position 4,755 of record JAEEXX010000041.1, on the reverse strand, counting down.
AAATATAAATTTAATGGGGCTGCATGCTCATATTGGCTCACAAATTTTTGAATTACAATCATATAGTGATGAAATAGAAATTCTTGTAAAAGAACTGGTGCTAATTAATCAAAAGTACAACTTAAATTTGAATGAGTTAAATATAGGTGGAGGTTTGGGAGTTAAGTATATAGAACATGATACCCCTCCTACAATTGAAGAATTTAGCGAAGTAGTAATTAAAGCAATAAAATCTTCATGTAAAAAATATAATATTGATTTGCCTTTTGTGTATATAGAACCAGGACGAAGTATAGTTTCAACATCCGGCGTGACTCTTTATACGATAGGAAGTATAAAACAAGTTCCCGAAGGCAGAAAATATATAGCAATCGACGGAGGGATGGCAGATAATCCGAGGCCTTCGTTATATCATGCTAAATACTCTGCTGAAATAGCTAATGATACTTACGGAAGGGAACTTGAAGCTGTGACAATTGCAGGAAGATATTGTGAAAGCGGAGATATTCTGATTGAGAATATTAATCTTCCTTCACCTAAAGCCGGTGATATAATTTGTGTGTACAACACAGGTGCATATAACTATTCAATGGCTTCAAATTATAACAGAGTGGAAAAACCTGCAATGGTACTTGTAAATAATTCACAATCTGATATTATAGTAAATAGAGAGTCTGTTGAAGATTTGATAAGGTTAGAAGAAGTTCCTGATAGGTTAAAATAATGCTGAGTTCGCTGTATTCATATATTCATAATTTATTTAACCCCTTTAGCTGGTCGCTAAATTGGATAAATATTCTGCAGGTTCTTTTTATAGGGTTGATACTTCTTGTTTTTTACAGAAAGTTTATTCAAAATACCCAATCAGAAAAACTTATAAAAGGTTTGTTTATTTTATTCTTAGCTTGGATTTTTAGTGAAATACTTATCATTATTAATCTACAAATCATCGGTGGCTTTTTTAAAACCTTGGTAGCATTGGTTACTTTAAGCTTAATAGTTATATTTCAGCCTGAACTCAGAAGATTTTTAGGATATTTGGGACAGCCGGGCTTTATAAAAAGATTTTTTTTGACAGGTGGTTCTTACAAAAATGTAGAAGAACAGGATGTTGATATTATAAAAGAAATTATAGAATCAGTGAAATATTTAACTAAAACTAAGACAGGAGCACTGATTGTTTTTAAAAAGACAATGAATGCGCTTGCTTATTCTGAGGTAGGAACTGTTTTAGATGCAAGAATTTCTGCAGAATTGATATTAACAATTTTCCATCCAAATACACCTTTACATGACGGGGCGATGATAATTGACAAGAATAAGATTCACTCAGCCGGTGTTTTACTTCCGTTAACCGAAGATCCCAAGCTTAGCTGGAAATATGGCACCCGTCACAGAGCTGCTATAGGTATGTCTGAAGTATCAGATGCCGCTTGTTTGGTCGTTTCTGAAGAGACTGGTGATGTATCTATATGCATGGATGGTTTATTGAAAAAATATGAAGATTTAACGACCTTGAAAACAGATTTGGAATCGATTTTGGGAATTAAACCGAAAGAAAAAGAAGAAAAACACAAAAATATATTTGATATGCTTTTATGGAAAAGATAATATTGTATACAGTGGGGAAGGGTAAGTGTTTTTACATAGAAAAAAAACAACAGTAAATGTTAAAACCAAAAAGGAACTGTTTTTTAGATTTTTAAAACGTGGATTTTTTTTGATAGTAGGAGCATTTGTGGTTGCTGTTGCATTGGAAATGTTTTTACTTCCGAATAAAATTATTGACGGCGGAGTTATCGGTATTTCGATGATGTTGTCATACCTTACAAACTGGAATTTAGGTCTTTTAATATTTTGTATAAATATTCCGTTCGTTTTAATGGCATATAGAACTTTGGGGAAAAAGTTTGTAATTAATACTTTTTTTGCAATAGTTATTCTTGCGGTTGCAACAAATGTAGTATCGCATTTCCGTCATATTACGGAAGATTTGCTCTTGGTAACTATTTTTGGCGGTATTCTTTTAGGGATTGGTGTCGGGCTGATTTTAAGAAACAATGCTTCTCTGGACGGAACTGAGATGATTTCGCTTGTTTTGGCAAAAAAACTTAAAATTGTATCTGTCGGCGAACTTTTAATGTTTATAAATTTATTTATTTATACTGCTGCCGGATTTGTATTTGAGTGGGACAGAGCGTTTTATTCAATATTAACTTACTATATTGCATCAAAAACAATTGATTCCGTTTTGGAAGGTTTGGACAAGGCAAAATCTGTCAGAATTGTATCTGACAGTTACAAAAAAATAGGTGATTCCATAATGAAAGAATTGGACGTAAGTGTCACTTATATGAAGGCGACCGGAGGATATTCGAAGCAAGAAAAAGTTATGACATTTTGTGTTGTGAATAAATTTGATATGGCAAAATTAAAAGATGTGGTCCATGAAGTTGACCCAAAAGCGTTCATAGTAACAGAAGATGTTCACGAAGTTGAAGGGATAAGATTTAAAAAGCATTTACATTAGTAGTTTTATAAGGAGTATTTATGGTTTTAGACAAAGTTAATTTTCCCGGTGATTTGAGATGTTTAAGTATCAGCGAACTGAATATTCTTGCGAATGAAATGCGAGAGTTGATTATCAAAAAAGTAAATACAACAGGCGGTCACTTTGGACCGAATTTGGGTATAGTAGAAGCAACAATTGCTATGCATTATGTTTTTGATGCTCCAAATGACAAGTTTATATTTGATGTTTCTCACCAATGTTATCCGCACAAAATGTTAACAGGGAGAAAAGAAGGTTTTATAAACCCTGACATGTATTATAAATATACTGGTTATACAGCACCTGAAGAATCAGAATTCGACTTATTTAAGGTCGGACATACCTCAACTTCCGTAAGTCTGGCAGTGGGAGTCGCAAAAGCCAGAGATTTAAAGGATGAAAAATATAATGTTATTGCTTTAATAGGTGACGGCTCTTTAAGCGGTGGTGAGGCCCTTGAAGGTCTTGATAACGGTGCCGTTTTAGGGACTAATTTTATAGTAATAGTTAATGATAATGACCAGTCTATTGCAGAAAATCATGGTGGGCTTTATGATAACCTCAAATTATTAAGAGAAACTGACGGTAAAGCAGAATGTAATTTCTTTAAATCGCTCGGGTATGATTATTGTTTTGTTAAGGATGGAAACGATATAGAGTCTTTAATAAAAACTTTTGAGAAAGTAAGAAATATTAATCATCCGATTGTAGTTCATATATGTACACAAAAGGGAAAAGGATGGAAAGATGCTGAAAATAATCGAGAGGCATTTCACTGGATTTTGCCAGGTACATTGGATGGAAAAACTTATAATGAGGGGGAAAGTTATAATTCAATAACAAACAACTTTATTCTTGAAAAAGCAAAAAAAGATAAAACCCTAATTGTAGTAAATGCAGCCACTCCTGGAGTCTTTGGCTGGAATGATGAATTTAGAAATAAACTTGGTAGACAGTATACGGATGTAGGTATTGCAGAAGAGCACGCTTGTGCTTATGTTTCGGCTCTTGCAAGGAGCGGGGCGAAACCAATTTGGGCAGTTATGAGTTCTTTTGTGCAAAGAACTTATGACCAATTGTCACAGGATTTGTGTTTAAACAATTCTCCAATTACAATGCTTGTTTATTGGGGAGGAATTTCAAGTGCAGATGCAACGCACCTTTGTACATTTGATATTCCTTTAATTAAAAATATCCCAAATATGGTATATCTTGCACCAACAAATAAAGAAGAATATTTAAGAATGCTGGAATGGAGTGTTGAACAAGATAAATATCCTGTTGCAATAAGGGTTCCTAATATAGAGCTTGTTTCAGTCGGAAAAGAAGATAGAACAGATTATTCTGTGTTGAATAAATATAAAATTATGCAGGAAGGTGTGAATGTAGCAATATTAGGTTTGGGCAACTTTTACGGACTTGCGGTAGAGGTTGCTGCCAAGATAAAAGAAAGTCTTAACTTTAATCCTACGGTTATAAATCCAAGATTTATAACTGGGGTTGATGAAGAACTTATGGAAAGTTTAAAAAGCAATCATAAGATTGTAATAACCCTTGAGGACGGGCTTATTGACGGTGGATTTGGTGAAATGATATCAAGGTATTACGGGAATTCCGATATGAAAGTATTAAATTACGGTTCATTTAAAGAATTTACCGACAGGACTCAATTGGACGAACTATATACAAAGTATCGTCTGAAACCTGAATTAATTCTCCAAGATATAAAAAATATTTTGTAAAAGATTTTTTATAGACAAATTTTATAACATGTATTTGCAAAAAAAAATGTAAAGTTTTGTGAATACATGTTAATTTTTGTAACAATTTCCCATAAAAACCTAAAGTTTTTATCAAAAGTGCCGTAATAACTATTAAGGAAAAATCAAAAAGGATTATACATCTTATGGGAATGGCAGCGTCACAAGCGAGATTATTATCACTGACCACTCGAATGCATAACGTAGAATTGCGGGCACAAAATATCGAGTCTCAGAAGATTGCGCTTGCTACTCAGGAAGATGAAGTGTATGAGAAGTATTGTGCGGCATTAGATGCTAAGAAAATTACCGTTGCAACAATGGGTGATGACGGCGGATACAATTACATTGATGCTACATTTAATAATATTTGCGGATATAACGATATGAATGTCCGCCAGTATTCATTAATAAATAATTTAACAAGCAGGGTTATTGATCGCC
>JAEEXX010000197.1 GCA_016287985.1 Candidatus Gastranaerophilales bacterium | reverse complement strand
GGTGAAATAGAGAATTAGTTTAGTTTTTTTCATGGTTTGTTACGATTAGTCGTTAATGCTTCGCTCAAAACAAGCTATATGTGCCTTACAAAATTATGTATTTCTTGACAATATTTGTTATTGTTGCTTTAAAATTAACATAAATTGAGTTTTGTATATTAACTAAGAATGTAAAACGACTTGATTGTTAATTAATTGAAATGTTTTTGAAAAAAAGTTGTGAAAAAGTTTGGAGTGAAATGAGAAAAGTTGTTATCTTGCAAGCGGAATTAAACAACATTAATTATATGGACGAATCCGCAAATAAAAATAATACATTAGACAGTAGTTCTTCCTTACCTTCCGAGCCTAAACAAGAAGGGAAAGGAGAGGGTATGTCGTGTGGAAGAGGAGAAAAAGAGAGAACTGTTTATGAAAGATTTAATAAAGAAAGAGATGTTTGTATTTCGTATGCATCGACACAATATAATCAACTTTATGAATATGAAATAGATGAACAATACAATATACAAATAAATTATTATCGAGATTTAAAAGATAATTCGTTTGCCAATGAAAATATTGTTTCTGAAATTGAAAGTAATTTAAAAGCATTTGGGATTAATCTTATCACAGATAAAGATTTAACAGAGAAAGACATTTCTGTATGTAAAGATAATGTATGTGTTGGAGATAATATTACTGCATTTGAAGAGAAGATTATAGGTGAGGCAAAAAATGTAATTGTAATTTTAAGTGATAAGTATTTTACATCACCTCATTGTATGTATGAATGGAAGGTAATTCATGAAAACGCTGAGAAAAAAAATATTATTTATCTTAGAAATGATGCAGAACGAATTAAGCGTGTGTCGAAAGTGGAAGAGTCGTTTTTGTCTGATGGGTTTAAGGGTTTCGATTTGACTAAAATTGAATACAAGCATTCTTTGTATGATCGTTGGTGTGCATATATGATGGCTTGTGTAAAACATTACAATAAACCTTCAAATCAATATCCTAAAATTGCTAAATGTGCATTTGAGAATTTCTTTTATATGGATATGTTGGATACAATGGAGTCCAAAATTAGGGATGTGAAGACAAAAAAAGTGACGGACGAGAATGCGATTACGGAAGTTTGTAAATCTATGTATAAGTGTATAGATGGAGATCAAAATATAGACTATATATATTGTGAAGAAGAAATTAAGGATTTGTTGTGCAAGAAAACTCTGCTTGTGGTTGGTGATAATATTTTGAAAGTTATTGATAATGGGACAGAGAAAAGATTGGGTGACTATTTTAATGAAATTTTGTTGGATAAGGCAAAAAATATTAAAGACGGCAATGAAAACAATATTTCGGAATGGTATTATAATAATTATATTGACAGAAATACTATAAACCAATTAGTAGATGAAGGAGCACTGTTTTTACGACAGAAAGCTAACAGTTTGCAGAAAAATTGGACAGATTTAGAAAATTTACTTATTTGTAGTTCGTGTTACAAAATTGTTTCGTTTGGATATTCAGAAACTATTTATAATGTTGTTAAACATGTTTATGGCGATGATAATGTTAATCTTTTTCAATTGAGAGTTCAATCAGAGGATTTTAATAAGCCTGAAAATCTACGTGATTATTCTTTTTATGAATTAATACACCGGGAAAATGATAATCTTATTTTGTCTGATATAACTGTAATAGACTTTGTTAATGCTTGTTTAATAGCATTGAATGGAAGACTGAAAGATTACGATAATGTAATGATATTGGGGACGGTCTTTCCTAATTGGGTTTTAAAGTTTATATGGGAACGGTTAACTAATATAAAACAAGCAGGAGGAAAAGATCGCAAAAAATCATTAGTAAATAATTTGATTGTGATTGATGAAAAAAACATTAGATTAATCAAAAATAATAACGGAATAATAGAATATCGTCAGAGTTCGTATCAATTTTTTGAAATTATTGGGAATATTAAAAAGGAATTTGAAAGAGATTTGGAATCCAAACGAGGGCACTATAACGTGTTCGTTTCCTATGTTCCTGGGGATGATGTTAATTTCAGAACTTTTGTATTTAAACATTTATTAAATATTGAAAGAATATCGGCTGAAAAAAATCAGAAGAAATTGATCCATTTTATATGGAAAAAGATTAATGATGACGACAATTGGATTTCCGAACGTTTATCGAAATGTTGTTTAATGATTTTTTATCATAGTAAAGACACTGATGAAATATTGGTTAATACAAAAACTTTAGAGCATTTCCCTGTCGATTATCGTTCAGAGAAACGTCTTAAGTATGTTATGATTCAAGAAAAAAAATCGGACGATACGTCGTGGTGTTTGGCATATAAAAGTCTTTACGGAAATGCGATAAAAAAAATTCAGTTGAATAATTTGATAAATGGAG
>JAEEXX010000040.1 GCA_016287985.1 Candidatus Gastranaerophilales bacterium | reverse complement strand
ATAATTTCGCTCATAAATACCTCCATTTCTACCGTCAGTTAATAAGTTTGTTATATTCATATTTCTTAAGGTCTTATTGACCGATTGTCTTTATTAAGTTAGCCATTTCTATAGCGGATTTTGCAGCATCAGCACCTTTATTACCTGATTTTGTACCGGCTCTTTCGATAGCTTGTTCAAGATTATCTGTCGTAAGTACTCCAAATATTATGGGAACACCTGTTTCCAATCCTACTGAAGCAACACCTTTTGAAACTTCTGCGCATACATAATCGTAATGAGAAGTTGAACCCTTAATCACAGCACCCAAAGTTATTATTGCGGAATATTTTCCTGTTTTTGCGCATTTTTTTGCAATCAGAGGTATTTCGAACGCACCGGGGCACCATACCAAATCAATATTTGAGTCCTCAACACCATGGCGCTTTAATTCGTCAATAGCACCCGACAATAATTTACCGCTGATAAATTCATTGAATCTCGATACAACTATGCAAAATTTTTCATTTGTGACAGTTAATAAACCCTCGTATGTTTTCACTTTATTTTCTCCTTAAATACCCCCACATTATACTATAAAACTTTGAATTTCGCTATAATCAGCTTTGCCATGAGTTAATATAACTTAACAGATTGGCGATTTCCTAAATATTTTGTAAAATATTCTGGGGAGTAATTTCTGTTTTTTTATTTAAGAGGGATACAATGCTGAAGTTTAAGAATTTTGGATATATATTCGGAGTAATGCTTTTAACGATACTGCCTTCCAGTGCAGCGATGACATTTCCGAATATAAATATAGGTCTGCAGCAAGCAAATACTCCGCAAGATTTTACAAACGGATTGCAGATTTTAATCTGGTTAACCATTTTAACTCTTGCGCCAAGTATTTTAATTATGACAACCTGCTTCGTGCGGTTAGCTGTTGTATTGGCGCTCACAAGACAGGCACTAGGTGCGGGCAATTTGCCTCCAAACCAAGTTTTAACGAGCTTGGCATTAATATTGACGTTTTTTATTATGGCGCCTACGTTTAATGAAATCAACGAAAAAGCACTCCAACCGTATATGAATAATCAGATAACTCAGCAGGTGGCTTTAGACAGAGGTATTCAACCCATAAGAACATTCATGTTTAAACAGACACATGAAAAAGAACTTGCGCTTTTTGTCAGGATGGCAAAGATTGAAAAGCCAAAGACAAGGGATGATGTTCCTACTTATATTTTGCTTCCGGCATTTATATTGAGTGAACTTAAGACTGCATTTACAATCGGATTTGTCGTATATTTGCCGTTTCTAGTAATTGATATTGTTGTATCTTCGGTTTTAGTATCAATGGGTATGATGTTTTTACCGCCGTCTATGATTGCGCTTCCGTTTAAACTAATTATGTTTGTTATGGTTGACGGGTGGTATCTGATAGTAAAATCTCTTGTAGATAGCTTTGTGAGGTGACAATGCAAGATATAATTATTACTCTTTTACAAAAAATGTTCATTCTTACCTTGCAAATGGCTGTACCGATTTTGCTTGTCGGTGTCGTTTTAGGTTTAATGGTAAGTATTTTTCAAACCGTTACGCAAATTCAGGAATCAACATTGACCTTTGTTCCAAAAATCATCGGCTGTGTTATGCTTCTGATATTTTTATTACCATGGATGTTTAACGTGTTTATCACCACGGTTAATGAATTTTACAATACCATACCGCAACTTATAGGGGCGTTCTGATGTTTAATCTTGACGTCTTATTTTCTGTAAGCAATATAATTTTGTTTATGGCGATCTTGACGAGATTGTCCGGGCTTTTGATGTCTGCGCCTTTGTTTTCAACATATCCGATTCCTACTCAGGTAAAAGTGTGGCTTTCAGCACTTGTTGCTTTTATACTTTTTCCGGTCGTACAATTGAACACAAATTTTGTGACTCCAACTTCTGTTCCCGCACTTACACTAATACTTTTTAAAGAATTCTCTATAGGTTATGCTATAGGTTTTTGTTCAAAAATAATATTTTCAGGTATCGAACTTGGTGTAAATACATTTACCATTCAGATGGGATTATCAGCAGACCAGGCATTGAACCCTGCTTCAGGCGGAAATTCTCCGGTATTAAGTCAGGCTTACACATATTTGGCATCTATGATATTTATAGGACTTGGGGCTCACAGATGGTTATTTGCGGCTATATATAACAGTTTTAAAAGTATGCCTGTAGGTTACACATTTGCTTTTTCGCCGGGCATGATAGAACAAATTGTTATAATAACAGGTCAATTGTTTTCTCTGGCATTGGAAATTGCCATTCCGATATTCGGAGTTTTGTTTATAACAGATGTGCTTTTGGGTTTTACGTCAAAAATGATGCCTCAGATGAATATATTTATGGTATCGCTTCCCTTAAAAATATATTTAGGATTGTTGTTATCACTAATGTTCATGCGTCCGATGGCAGAACACATGGCTGTTATTATAGAACAGTTTTTAACAAAAATTGCAATGATTTTTTAGAAAGGAGAAATGTTAATAAGAGTTAAGTTAATAGGTTAATAAGAAAAATTTAAATTGCTTATTCACTTATTCGCATATCTACTTATTCACTTAAAAAATAATAATGGGTAATGAAGCAGCAGAAAAGACGGAAGAAGCTACCGCCCGACGGAAACAGAAGGAACGCGAACGCGGAAATGTAGCGAAGAGTAAAGATTTTGAGGCGGCACTTGTTATGGCAGGTGCGATAGGTTTGCTCGCAGTGTTATCCAAATATATGTATAATACTATTTTAAGTATGATGCACGATACCTTTTCTAACCTTGGCAATTTTGACGTGTCAAATGCGATAGGAATGCTGTATCCGTATTTCAGATATTACGGTATGATTGTTCTTCCGTTTTTTGTATTACTTGTAATAGTTGCAATTATTGTAGTAAGAATGGATGTCGGTCAGGTTTTTGCCATGGAAAAAATAAAACTTGATTTTAAGAATATCGGTCCGAAAAAAATTTTAGATAATGCAAAAAGGCTTGTGAATCCGTTTCAGCCGAGGTCAATGGTTGAATTCGCAAAGTCAATATTGAAACTTGTTATTGTCGCAGCTTGCGGTTTTTCTGCGGTAAACAGTAGAAAAGCAGATCTTTTAGGACTTATAGGACTTGATATTCCTGTTTCGCTCAGTATTGTAGGCTCAATTTTGATAAATATGATTATAAATATGTGCTTAGCAATGTTGATTTTAGGGTATATTGATAAAAAATACCAAACATATGAGTACAATAAATCAATAAAAATGACAAAACAGGAAGTCAAAGATGAATATAAAGATACGGAAGGCGACCCGAAAATTAAGGCAAAAATAAAAGCAATTCAAACTCAGATGGCTCGGCAAAGAATGATGTCTGCAGTGCCAAGTGCTGATGTTGTTGTTACAAACCCGACTCATTATGCTGTTGCGATACAGTATAACAAAGAGATTGCACCTGCTCCAATAGTGATTGCAAAGGGTGTGGACTATTTGGCTTTTCAAATTAGAGATATCGCAAGAAATAATAATGTACCTATAGTAGAAAATAGGCCGGTTGCGCGAGCTTTATATAACAAAGTCCCTGTAGACGGAATAATTCCGTCGGATTTATATGTAGCAGTTGCCGAAATTCTTGCATACGTGTACAATAGTAAAAGAGAGACTTAGGTAGGAAGATGGAATTTTCAAAATTATCTAATATATTAAAGAATAATGATATCGTTCTTGCGATAGGTCTTGTCGTAATTGTTTGTATGATGGTTATACCACTTCCTGCACCTTTACTGGATATACTTTTGACCGTCAACATTTCTCTGGCAGTTGTTATTCTTTTGGTATGTTTGTATACTCAAGAACCTTTGGACTATTCGTCTTTCCCTACAGTACTTTTAATAGCAACATTGTTCAGGCTGGGACTGAATGTGAGCTCAACACGGCTTATTCTTCTGCAGGGTCAAGCAGGTAATGTAATTTCATCGTTCGGCGAATTTGTTGTCGGTGGTAACTACGTTGTAGGTGCGGTAATATTTTGTATTTTGGTCTTAATTAATTTTATGGTTATAACAGGCGGTGCAACTCGTGTTGCGGAAGTATCTGCACGTTTTACATTAGATAAAATGCCCGGTAAACAGCTGAGTATTGACGCAGATTTAAATTCAGGCTTAATTGATGAAGAACAGGCAAAAGAACGACGCAAAAAGCTTGAAAGAGAAACAGATTTTTACGGCACAATGGATGGTGCTTCAAAATTTGTAAAGGGAGATGCTACTGCCGGTATTGTAATAACACTCATAAATATTGTCGGAGGTTTGATTATTGGCGTTATACAACTCCATATGAGTTTGCAATCCGCACTAGGTACATATACTATTCTTACGGTAGGTGATGGTCTGGTTTCACAAATTCCCGCACTTTTAATATCAACTGCAACAGGTTTAATCGTATCTCGTGCAACCGGAAAAGAAGAATCCCTGTCAACGGATATAAAAAATGAAATGTTTTCTGACCCAAGAGTACTTGGTGTTGTTGCAGGTCTTCTTACTTTTATGGGTATTATTCCCGGCATGCCTACTGCTCCATTCCTTCTTATTGCGGCAGTAACAGGGGCACTGGCTTATTCAAAAAGTAAACAAAAAGCAGAAGTTGCAGTTACTGAGGAATCAAAAAAAGCAGAGGAGGAAAAGCAAGAAAAACTCGGAAAAAAAGAAAAACGTGCCCGTGCCACAAAAGAGAGTGTCATGGAACTTCTTAATGTTGATACAATTGAAATCGAAGTCGGTTATCGTTTAGTACAACTTTTAAATGTTGAAATGGGCGGAGATTTACTTGAACGTATTGCACAAATACGAAGACAAACTGCGTTGGATTTAGGGATTGTTTTACCTTCAATAAGGGTAAGAGATAATCTTCAGCTTTCTCCTAATTCATACCAAATTAAGTTGAAAGGTGTTGCATTGGAATCCGGAGAAGTTTATCCTGAAAGGTATTTGGCTATGACTGCCGGAGATCCGGTGGGAAATGTTGCAATTAATGGTATACATTCTATTGAGCCCGCTTTTGGCTTGCCTGCGATATGGATTGAACCAAAAGACAAAGATATTGCAGAAATGTCAGGGTATACAGTGGTTTCTGCCTCTGCCGTTATATCAACTCACATTACCGAAGTTATTAAGAAATGTGCCTATGAAATAGTTTCAAGGTATGATATTCAACAATTGATTGATAATCTTAAAAAAGAAATATCTGAAGAATATGTTGATGACATTATGAAAGATATTACAATAAGCGATGTTCAAATCGTTGTACAAAATCTTTTGAAAGAGAATGTTGCAATTCGAGATTTAAAAACCATTCTGGAAACAATAAGTCTGCAATCAAAAATTAATAAAAGTCCAACTTATCTTACAGAATGTGTAAGACAAGCATTATCAAGAAATATTTGCAAGCAAAATCTGGCTGATACAGGAGAGCTGTATGTAGTAACCTTAGCTCCAGAAATTGAAAATACAATAGCTAAAGGCGCAAGTCCGGATGGTACGAGTGTAACTCTTGATCCAAACTTTACACGAACATTGTTTGATAAGATGAATGTAGAATTAGAAAAAGCCATTACTGCAACGAGTAATCAGCCGGTAATACTGTGTTCTTCTCCTATCAGAATGTTATTCAGAAAACTCGTCGAAAGAACGTATCCTCAAATTGCAATTATGTCGTATAATGAAATAAGTCCGAATGTTAAAGTTAAATCTGTAGGTGTAGTGAAAGTGTAGGTGGATATATGAGAGAATTAATTAAAAAAGAACAGCTTGTAACAATTGTCCCTCAGGATTTTAAAAAGACAAATAAAGGTAAAGTCACTGAAGTTTCACAAGACGGATTTAGTATGGAACTTAAATACAAACCGGAAGGGCTTGTGGTAAATCACATTTGCGAATTTTATTCAATGACTGACAATGGTTATCTATATTTTGAATCATACATACAGGCACTTGAAAATAATGTTGTCTCTATTGCGAATCCTGTAAAGCACAGATTTTTACAGAGGCGTAAATATACACGTATCAAGTTTGTTGAAGATATTGATCTTGTGACAGATAATAATTCGTATAAGGCCAAAACACTCGATCTTTCAGCAGGCGGTATGAAAATTCGAACTGAAGCAAACTTGGATATTGAGCAGGAATATAGAGTTACAATCCATTTAAGCCATGAACAAGAAGTAAAGTGTAAGTATCAATTGATAAGAGTTGAGCGTGATGATAACGGGATTTATACAATTTCAGGCAGATTTACACAGTTATCTAATGTTAATAAAATGACACTTGTTCAGTATTGTATGCAAAAAGAAATGGAGAACCAAAATAGATAATGGACTATACAACAAACCTTAGAAACATGTTTATTGGAATTACGATGCTGGTAATCGGTACTATTTGTTTTTTGAAAATAGGTACAATAGATATGCATTCAATTATTTCAACAGGTGCGGTGATGATACCTGCAGTTATTGTTATGGGAATGCTCGGACAAAAAATCGGTGAAATTATTGATAATCCTAAAAATAGGGATGATGCTGATTACAAACTTGCTGTTTTAAATGCTTTAAAGAAAATGGATAAATCCATGACGTTGCAAGAATTAAATGAAAAATTAACAAAGACTGTAGCGGAGCCTGATGCTCCTGATTCTGATATAGAAGAAGATATGGAAGTATAAAGCCATGCTTTTATCGGAATTTGATTACACATTGCCGGAAGAACTAATAGCCCAGAAACCTGCTGAAAAAAGGCAGGAATCCAGAATGATGGTTTTGAAAAGAGAAAATCATCAGATTTTGCATAAACACTTTTATGACATTGTCGATTTAATTAATAAAGATTCTGTGTTAATTCTTAACAATACAAAAGTTATGCCGGCAAGATTGTATGGATACAAAGATACAGGTGCAAAAATAGAAGTATTCCTTTTAAAAGAAAGAGAAAATAAAGTTTGGGAAGTTTTAATTCGGCCTTCAAAGCGTGTTAAGATAGGTACAATTATTAAAATTAGCGATGAACTTTCTGTTGAAATACTATCTGCTCTGCAAGATGATGGTAAATGGCTTGTAAAAATGATTTACGAGGGCGATATTCTGAAAATACTTCATAAAGTCGGGAATATACCTTTGCCTCCGTATATTGAACGCAAAATGGCAAATGAAGATTTAAGAAAATTGGATTTTGAGCGCTATCAAACAGTCTACGCAAAAGATGAAGGTTCTGTCGCTGCTCCGACTGCGGGATTACATTTTACGAAAGAAATTTTGTCGAAACTGGCCGATAAAGGAGTTGAAATCGGTTATGTTACATTAAACGTCGGAATAGGAACATTTAGACCCGTAAAATGCGATAATATTCTTGAACATAAAATGGATTCTGAAAGTTTTGAAATTCCGCAAGAAACGGCAGATTTAATTAATAAATCAAAAAGTGAAGGTAAGAAATTAATTGCAGTTGGGACTACAACCGTAAGAACTCTGGAAACTGCTTTTCAACAATTCGGAGAAATAAAAGCATGCAAATCTGCTTCAGAACTCTTTATTTACCCGCCTTATGAATTTAAAGTTGTAGATAAATTAATAACAAACTTTCATTTGCCGAAATCTACGCTTTTAATGCTGGTAAGTGCTTTAGCCGGCAAAGATTTTATATTTGAAGCCTATAAATCTGCAATCGAAAACAAATACAGATTCTACAGCTACGGTGATTGTATGTTTATTGATTAATTATAAGTCGTGTATTCTAAAATCTTCGATATTATTTTGATTCAATGTCTTTTGTATTTCTTCTTCACTATGCCCTTTATAATTTATTCTTCCTGAAGTTATCGGCTGGCTATAGTCTGCTTTGTTTATTGATTTTGACTCAACTATTACGGAAGGCGGCAAAATTGACCATTTATAGAGCGCCCTGCTCATTCTGGTATAAAATTTACACAGCCATTCTTTCTTTTGTTCAGATGATACTTGATTCTTATTTTCATACACAAATTTTATATTTAGTAAATCGTTATAAGATTCGTTTTTGTTTTCTATTCGCCAAATTATTTCATCCAAAAACTCATACGGCATTAAAGCATCTTCCGCATTGAGAGTTTTACCCGTTTTAGGGTCAATTGCCAATTCTGCCCCCGGTTTTTTAAGGATAATTGATTCAGGAATTGCATTTTTTTCTGCTCTGTTTTTATTCAACCATCGTGCAAGCGCAAACAATTTCGTCTTTGGAACATCCGCAATAGGTGCAAACCCTCCTGACATATCACCGTTTATGGTCGCATAACCCATATAAAGTTCAGATTTATCTGAAGTCGCAATCGGGATACAGGAAGGGAATTCATTACTTATTCCCCACAAATACATTGCTCTGGAGCGTGCCTGAATATTGTCCGGAGTAAACGATTTTTCATATCGGTCATTCCATTTTGCTTCTATATCTTTAAATAGTCCGTTCAAGCATTCTGTTGTTGTATCAACCATTGGTTTTATTGAAATTTCCGCAAAATTTATTCCAAGATTATCAGCCAGCTCTTTTGCATCAGATTTACTTTCAGAACTGGTAAGTTTTGAAGGCATTGAAACTCCGAACACATTTTCTTTACTCAGAGCATCAGCAAGTAGAACTGCACAAACAGAAGAATCAAGTCCTCCTGAAAGTCCGAGGACGGCTCTTTTTAATCCGCATTTGCCAAAATAATCTCTTATCCCCTGAATAATAGTCTTATAAGTTCTTTCCAAGTCAGATTCGTATTCAAGAGTAAATATTTTTTGCTCATTCAGGGATTTTTCAAGGCCATTAGTAATCGGTTCAATTTCTCCTTTTGATTTTACGGGATTAACTATAATAAAATCCTCTTCAAAAGATTTTGCCCGAGCAAACAAATCTCCATACTTATTAACTCCTCTGCTTGCACCGTCGAAAGAAAGATTATCTATCGCGCCAACCTGATTTACATAAACAATCGGAAGTTTTTGTGAAAATGCCGTAAATGCCAGCATATTATGTTTCAATTGTTCTTTCCTTGCTCTTGTTGGAGATGCGGAACAATTTACAATTACATCCGCTCCGGCTTTTTTTAGCTCTGAAACAGGATCTTGTGAATACAAATTTTTCTCGAAAAAGTCCTTGTTATTCCATAAATCCTCACAAATAGTAATTCCGTAATTGATTCCGTTTAAATTATATAAGGGATTGCATTTAACAACTTTATCCGAAGAAAAATCCCCTAAAGTCTCAGCCGGTTGAACCCCTGTTACAGGGGAAAATTCCATATATCTATAATCATTGAATTCATTATAATTAGGAAGAAGTGATTTTCTCACAATTCCCTCGATTTTGCCGTTACGCAATATTGCAACTGAATTGTAATACCGTTTCCCTTCCGCAAACTGTTCTCTTGGTTCAACAAAACCTATTATAGCAGCTGTACTCTTGGTACTCTCGGCAAGGACTTTAAGCCATTTAATGTTTTCTTTAACAAGAAAAGGATGCCTTTCAATTGTATCCATTATGGGATAACCTATTAATGCAAGTTCAGGGAAAACAACCATATCAAGATTTATTGATTCGGAATACTTAATATATTCGTATATTTTTTTTGCATTATATTCTAAATCACCGGCAACCGGGTTGATTTGTGCCAAACCCAAGTACCCGCCTTCTGCGGTTAATTCTCTTAATTTTCTAATTTCTTCTTTTGTGGTTTTAATGCCCGATAAAAGCGGCATATTTTTTCTCCTGCTATTGCTATGACAGGCTTTGAATTTTTTTATACAAATCCTTAATCTCTTGACTGTAATTTTTAGGAATTACTATTTTAATTTTAGCATTCAAATCCCCATAACTGTTTCCATCAGGAAGACCTAGCTTTTTTAGTCTCAAAGATTGACCGCTTGATACTCCTGCCGGTATTTTTATATTAATTTTTCCGTGCAAAGTTATTATATCCTTGTTACAGCCCAAAACAGCTTCGGGAGGAGTTATTTCGATTTCTTTCGTAACATTTACTCCATCTATATCGTATTCGCTGTCTTTAATATGAACGACAAGATACAAATCTCCTTTTCTGCCACGATTACCCGCTTTGCCTTCTCCTTTAAGTCGAATTTTCATGCCTTCATGGATATCTTTCGGCAATTTTACATTTACGGTTTTAGGTTCCGAGTGTATACCCGTTCCTCCGCAATGACTGCAATATCCGTTACCGTTGCAATATCCGCACTTATCCATTTCGGTATACGTTACCGAGACAGACTTTCTTTCAAATATTTCTTTTGCGGTAAGATTCAAATTTTTAGTTATATCTAAATCTTCATTATTCCGTGAGGATGTTCGTCCGGATGAAGCTCGGTTTATGTCGGAAAACCCTCCGCCCATATTTACCCCCTGGGAAAAGTCAAATCCGCCGAATCCGCCTTGTGAGGCTCTGCCGCCGCCCATCATATCGCCAAATAATGATGCAAAAAAGTCTGAAAAACCGCTTCCTCCAAAATCAAAACTTTGTGCTCCGCCTTGATTAAAGTTAAAGCTGAAGTTCTCAAATCCCGGGGGCGGTGTATAATCCGCACCACCTTGCCAACCTGAACCAAGACTGTCATATCTTTGTCGTTTTGCTTTGTCCCCCAAAACTTCATAAGCTTCATTAATATCTTTAAATTTTTCTTCCGCTTCTTTTGTTTTATTTACATCCGGATGATATTTACGGGCAAGCTTACGATAAGCTGACTTGATTTCAGCCTCTGTCGCATCACGTTTTACGCCCAATGTTTCATAATAATCTTTGTATTTCATAAATTGCATTCCTTACCTATTTAAATATTAATACAAAAAATTACAATTCTTAATAAAGTTAACTTTTTTTTAACTATGCGAGGCTCGTGTTTTAAGTTTATGTTAAAATACTTTATATAATTTGAGGATAATACGAATGGATTTTACTAAAATATTATTTAAAACGAATTCTTTTGATGTAGAGAAAGCGTTGCCTGACGGAGTGGTATTTTGTATTAAAGACGGAACAATTCAGTGGGTTAATGATAAAGCTGCTGAAATATTTGAAACATCAAAGATGAATTTGAAAACATCAAATATTAACGATTTTATAGAAAATGCTTTAAATTTGGCAAAAATTGCTGTTTCTTGCGACAAGGCAATAATTTCAAAAATGGTAAATAAAGAAACTTATTTTGAAATGACAGCAAAGGAGTATGAAAACGGATATGTTCTTGATTTTCGAGATATAGCGGATAATAAATATTCAAATTCAGAAACAAAAATCGAAGATACTAGCGTTAGTAAAAACAAAAATGAGTTTCTTGTAAAGCTTGCAAATGATTTTAAGTCTCCGCTGCAATCTATAGTGGGATTTTCGCAGGCAATGGCAGACGGATTAGGCGGTAATATGTCAGAGCAGCAAGAAAAATACATTAGAATTATTAAGAAAAATTCGTCTGATTTGATGTATTTTACCGAAAAGTTAATTGAATTATCGAAAACTGAAAATTGCCTTCAAAAACCGGAAATGAAGACTTTTGATATTACAAGTCTCTTAAATTCAATAGTACGTTACAATGAACAATTGTGTAAGAGTAAAGATTTACGCTGGAATGTTATAGTTGAGGAAGGTATAAAAAATACAATAATCAACGATGAAGAAATTTTGCGTGCTATTATTCAAAATATTATAGAGGTAATAACAAAAGCTGTAGAAATGGGTGAAATTACAATTAATATCACAATTCCTAATGAAGAACTGTTAAATTTAAAACACCTGCCGGTAAAAAATTATGTAATGATTTCTATAACGAGTTCTTCATTATTGCTGTCGGAAAATGATTTAGAGCTTATGTTTGATCCGTACAAGATTATTGATTCACCTAATCGCAAGAACTTGCTTAGAGCAATGACACTTGCAAGTACCAAGAATATGGTACAACAGTTGAACGGATTTGTATGGATTGAATCCAAGATTCTAAAAAGCACGGTATTTAATGTTATAATCCCACAGAGATAATTAAATGATAAGAGGGCTTATATTTTGAGTAAAGTCGTATTGAAAAATCTTGTAAAAAGTTATAACGGAAAACAAAATGTTATTGACAATATAAATCTTGAGATTAAGGATAAAGAGTTTATCGTTTTGGTAGGTTCATCCGGCTGCGGTAAATCAACAATTTTAAGATTAATTTCGGGGTTGGAGGATATTACAGAGGGTGAGATATATATTGATGATAAAAAAGTAAATAATGTTCACCCGAAAGACAGGGATATTGCTTTTGTTTTTCAAAGTTACGCTCTTTATCCTCATATGAGTGTATATGATAATATTGCATTCGGTTTGAAAATGAGAAAAATTGATAAAAAAACAATTGATACAAAAGTCAAAGATGCTGCAAAAGCATTAAATCTTGAGGAATTTTTAGAAAGAAAACCCAAGGAGCTTTCAGGCGGACAGAGACAACGTGTAGCGCTCGGCAGGGCAATTGTAAGAAATCCGAAAGTATTCCTCATGGATGAACCTTTATCGAATTTGGATGCGAATTTGCGTGTTCAAATGAGAGCTGAAATTAAAAGACTTCACCAAAAACTCGGTACAACTTTTATTTATGTAACTCATGACCAAACTGAAGCTTTGACAATGGGTGATAGGATTGTGGTTCTTGATAAAGGGAAAATTCAACAGGCTGACACTCCTGAAAACATTTACAATAATCCAAAAAATCGTTTTGTTGCCGGATTTATAGGTCAAATGAATTTTGTGCCAATTGCGCCAATCAACGGTAAATTCCAAATTGAAGGGCAAGATTTTGAACTACCATCAAATATTAATAAAGAATGTGTAGAGATAGGCATTCGTTCCGAAAAAATGCTATCAGGAGAGAAAGTTTTGCAAGCAAGACCTGAAATAACGGAAATGATTGGCGGAGAAAAAATTGTATATACAAAACTCAACGGTTCTGACTGTTCAGCAAAAGTCCCGTTGGTTTATAATATTGGAGAAACTGTCGAACTTAAACTTTCGGAAAAAGATATGTATTTCTTTGACAGAGAAGGTAAGAATATATTGTATGAATAGAGTTGTTTGTTATGAAAAAATATAAAAATTACATAATTGCAATATTAAGTTTAGTAATATTAATGACGGTGATTTGCTTTATACCGATAAAAGTTTCAAAACTAATACCACTTGTAGAAAAACAAACGGAAAAAGATTTTGGTGTAGATGCTCATTTGGAGCATCTGGT
>JAEEXX010000039.1 GCA_016287985.1 Candidatus Gastranaerophilales bacterium | reverse complement strand
TTATTAATTATTTCTCCGGCATTTGCTGAACACATATCTTCAGATGGGCGAGGTGGTTTTTATACTGATAAAGGACATGTTTCTTCAGACGGCAGAGGTGGTTACTATATGGAAGATGGAGAACATGTTTCATCAGATGGGCGAGGTGGTTTTTATACAAATAAAGGTCATATATCTTCGGATGGTAGAGGTGGCTTCTATATGGAAGATGGCGGACATGTGTCATCTGATGGTCGGGGAGGGTATTATATGCCTGATGGAAACCATATGTCTTCAGATGGCAGAGGTGGTTTTTATAAATAAAGTTGTTGTATAATAGGAGCTATGTTGATTAGAGATAAATTGAAATTTGTTATAGAGAATCATCACGTTGAAAAATTTATTATGATTTTAATCATATTGAATTTGATGACCTATGTACTTGATACAATGCAGTCTTTTCATTCAATATTTGGAAATTGGGTGCAAAGATTTGAAATTTTATCAATAATGATATTTACAGTTGAATATATTTGCAGGGTTATAACATTAGACAAATTCAAAGATATTTTTAAACCTATGATGCTAATTGATTTGTTTGCAATATTGCCATATTATTTAGCATTTTGTTCTATTAATACAATTTTCTTAAGAATCTTTCGTTTATCACGTTTAGTAAGATTATTAAAACTTGGCAGATATTCAAATGCACTTGAAAATATAGTAAAAGCCTTTAAAGATAAAAAAGAAGAATTGATTATAACTTGCAGTATCTTTTTTACAGCAATTCTTGTCGCATCAATATTAATGTATATTGCAGAGAATCCTGTTCAACCTGAAGTATTTAGTTCAATACCAAAATGTTTTTATTTTAGTATTATTACATTCACAAGTGTAGGCTATGGTGATATAAGTCCGATTTCTGATTTTGGTAAAGCAGTTGCATCTGTTACTGCCATTTTAGGTGTTGGCTTACATGGTCTTTTTATAGGTATATTTAGTGTTGCTTTAATGAATGCTTTTACAATGAAAGATGATAAGGAATAGTGCATGGGATTCAGGTTTAGAAAATCAATTAATTTAGGTGGTGGTTTCCGTATAAACTTAAGCAAAAGTGGTATTGGTTATAGTTTCGGAACTAAAGGTATGAGATGGACTAAATTATGCAATGGCAGAAATCGTTCAACATATTCCATACCGGGAACAGGACTTGCTTATATTTCTGAATCAAGTGGTAAAAAACAGTCCTCATCAAAACAAGAAGTGCAAGATATTTCTGAAGAAAACTATAATTTGGAATACGAAGCAAATGCTGAATTAGAAGATACTCAAGCAAACTATGACGATTTTCTTAAAGAAATTACAAATGTAAAAAATCTCCATGCAATATGGAATTTTGCAATGTTTGCGGCTTGCATTGGAACAATTATTGCACCTCCTGTTATATTCTTGCCTATTATTTTATTAATTGGAAAATTGTGCTGTAAAAAATATTTTGTCGTTGAATTAAACTATAATCTTGATAATGATTTTGAAGATTATTTTTCTTGCTTAAATCTATTCTTGTCTGAATTAGCCGGCAATAGCAGATTATGGGGAATATTAAAAAGTTACCATGAGGAAAATACAAAATATTCAAGCGGTGCATCTTCTACTTTTGCGAGAACATTGTTAAAACTAAAAAAACAAAATGCAAAATATTTGAAAGCAAATGTGGAATATTTTTGTTTAGAATATATGAAAAATAAATTTTACTTTTTACCTGATAGATTGCTTATTGATAGTGGCTTAAAAGTAAATAGTTTAAGATATTCTGAACTTCAATGCACATTTGATACAATTAACTATGTTGAAGAAGATTGGGTTGCAGGTGATACAGAAGTCATAGAAAAAACTTGGAAATATACTAATAAAGATGGTTCGCCGGATAAAAGATTTAAAGATAATTTTCAAATCCCTATCTGTAAATATGGAACTATGCAAATGCAGTCAGGCAATGGCTTAGATATGTTATTTTTCTATTCAAACTGTACAAAAATGCCAATGCTTAAAGAATTATACGACAGTTTAGTTGTAAAAAGGTTAAATTTTACTTTTGAATTATAAAAGGAGTATTTTATGAGTGATGAAGAAAGAATGCAGGAAGAACACCAAGAGGAAGAATTTGAGGGATTAATTGATATAATCCCCAAAATGTTTAAGGGTGAATATAAACCGAATCATCAAAAGGATGACAGTAACTATTGTGGTGTTAAAGGTCTCATATTAGGACTAGGTGACGGAATGGTTAATGCTGCTGCTATTTTATCATTAATAGCATTAGTAATTGTGTCTTTAAGAACAATGTTTACTGTTGATTTTTTGCAGGGAATCGGTGTTTTATTAGTTGGTTTAGTCATATTAACTATATTATTTTACACTATTTATTGTATTATTGATGCCCGTTATAATTTGAAACGTGTGGCAGATAATACATCAAAATTAATTGAACTAAAGAAACAAGAACTTGATAAATAAAATAAGGATTTCGTATGGTTGGGAATTGGCTTTTTAAAATAGCATGTATATTAGGTATTTTCTTTTCTTCTATATGCTTGATTATGAGTATAGTTGAAGACTATCCGATAATATGCACATTTTTGTATTTTATAGTTTTATGTTTATGGATTCCAAAGTTTAATATTTCCATAATAAATAAAATTTTTAAAGAACATCAATTTTTATATTTTATAATTGCATTTATTGTATCTTTCTCACTTATGGCATTGTCTACGAATATGGGTGAAAAGAGTAAAGATTATTCAAGTGAAACGACAGAACAACAAACAAAAATTTCTCAAGATGATTTGCTTTGGTTTGCAAAATCCCAATGTGAAAAAGAAGTAAAAGCTAGAGTTGCTTACCCACCATCTGCAAAAATTAGTTTCCGAGAGGATAATTATATAAAAGATAATAGTTATACATTATATGGTACTGTAGATAGTCAGAATAAATATGGAGCTATGGAAAGAAAAAACTTTGGCTGCGAAATCATTATAGACAGAGAAAATGATAAATTTTGGATTAAGGATTTAATTATAGAATAGTAGAATATTTTTTATAAAAATAACAAGAAAGGATTTATATGAGCGAAGCTAGAATTACAATTAAAAATAAATTCGGTAGTATAGAGGTATTTGAGAACAATCTTTTAATTAATAAAAGTTTCATGAAACAAGAGATTGAATTAAATAACATCAAGGCAATTCATTTTCAAAAAGCTAACATGATGGGTGGTTATATAAGATTTGTAGTCGATGAAAATGTTAAATTTGACAAATATGGAGATAAAAACACTTTATTATATAGTAAAGAAAATGAAGACGAAGCAGATAGATTTACAAGTGAAGTTGCAAATTTATTAGGTAAAGAAAAAATTGTAATTGAAGCACCTCAAAATGATTTTAAAATAATTGGAACTATTTTCGGTTGGTTTATATCAATCGTATTAACAGTAATGGGTATTGCTTTAATGTCAGAAGAACTTGGAATGGGAATCTTTTTCTTATTAATAGGTGTATCCTTAATCCCTCCTGTAAAAAAGGTTCTTAATTCAAAAATTAATGCATTGCTTGAAAAAAAATGTAGCAAATCTTGGCAAATCAAATTAGGAACAGGAGCTATTAAATTTTGTGTATTCTTTGTTCTTTTTGTGATTCTTGCGGCATGTATTCCATCAACAACGAGTAATACTGCAAATAATGCACCGAACCATAAAGTAACAAAAAGCCAATATAGAAATAATAAAAATACGAAAATGATTGCTGAAGAACTTGGTTTAACCAAAGACCAAGCAGCAAAAATATATGAAACTCTTGTAAGTTGTGGTGTAGGTAACCTTTCCTCCTTTAAACTTTTTGTGGATAATCAAGGCGAAGCAAATTCATACGCTGTACAAGCCTATGGTATCCCTGAAAAGATTCTTGTATATGTTGATAAAGATGGCAATGTACCTGATATATATTATGATATGAAACCAATATTAGAAAATGGCAAAAGAGTTGCAAAAATACAAGATTATGTCCTAACATCTGATGAATGGTTAGATTTAAGAGTACAAGCTCAAGTTTATATAGAAAGATTCCTTATAGCACCAAAAACAGCTAAATTCCATAATTTTAAATATACAATTAATGAAAATAAAATAGTTACAGTTGCAGGTACTGTAGAGGCAAAAAATGCGTTTGGTGTACCATTTGAACATCCATTTCTTTTACAGTATAAAAAGGCTGATAATGGATTTGATTTGACGAATGGTATATTAGGTAATGAAACTATAAAATAAATTTATTTTTATAGCGTTTTAATTTATAATGAACGTGTGAAACGTATTTTAACTGCATTACTTATAACTTTCGTGTTTGTATGCTCGGCACAGGCTCAGAGCAGCCATAAGGTGCTAAAAATTATTGATTCAAACTCTTTTTATATCGATTTGAATGATAACAAACAAGCCGATAGCAATGAGTTAATGCATATAAAAGGCATTACAACTTTTGCCGATTATCCATCTGATGAAAGTAAGTTACAAGCGAAGTCGTTTAATTTAACAGAGAAGCAAATTTTAGGTCTTGGGTATTTATCACGATGGTTTACAAGAAGAGAACTGCAATACAATTCTGTTACAGTAACATTTGATGATTCAGGGGATTTGGTTTCAATATCATATTTTAAAAATGGTCAATATAAAAAATATGAACAAGCTATTTTACAAGAGGGACTTGCGACATCAGATAATCATAACCTGAAAAACTACTTTAACGAAGCAGCTTTTAAAAATAATATTGAATATGTAAACAAATTCAATCTTGTATTTGTTAATAAACGTACCGGCATGATTTATCCTCTTGAAAAAAGAGAAAAAGATAGTAAAAATATTGAATTAATTGATGAAAACTTCTTTAAGCAATTTTTTGCACCGGCAAATTTGTATGCTGATAAAAATACAAAATATGTCTCTCATATAGTTAAGTCAAAAGACGGAGAGATTAGTCTCTATTTTACGGATCCAACGGTTTTTCAAAGACCACAAAGAGGATGCCAAAATGATAACTGCAAAGTTTTGGTTGATATGATTAATAACTCTCAAACATACATAAAATTTGCAATATATGGTTTTTCAGGTCAGCCGGAAGTCCTTGAAGCACTAAAAAAGGCAGAAAAACGTGGAGTAAAAGTGTATGGAATTGTTGATATGGATATAAAAGGTTATAATGTATATCCTGAAACTCAAACTCTGCTCGCAAGCATTAAGAATATCCACACCGATTATGAAAATGACTTAAAAGCAAATGAAAAAAGAATTCAAAAAGTTAAACAGTTGCAGTTAGAGGATCCTACAAAAGACTTTGATATACGTTCCGCAATTATGCACAATAAGTTTTTTATAGTTGATGGCAAATATTTATGGACTGGTTCAACAAACGTAACGGAAAATTGCTTAAGTTATAATTCAAATGTAAGTGTTGTAATGAACGCACCTCAAATTGCTGAAATATACGAAAATGAATTTAATCAGATGTATTTTGATGGGAACTATCATAAATCTAAACAGGAAAATACATTACAAAAAAACAATATAAAGATAAATAAAGACACAACTGTTTCCGTTTATTTCTCGCCTCAAGATAAGGCAATTACAAATGCAATAATTCCTTTGATAAATAAAACAGAGCATTATATTTACACACCAATCTTTTATTTAACTCACAAAGGTGTAATTCAAAGCCTTTTAAATGCTAAACAAAGAGGTGTTGAGGTTAAAGTAATTATTGATGCAAATTCTGCCTCAAACAATTATTCAAAACACCACATGCTGCGAGAGAACGGCATTGAGGTTAAGACTGAAAATTGGGGAGGCAAAATGCACATGAAGTCATTAGTTGCCGATGATAAATATTTAGTCATAGCTTCAATGAATTGGACTAATTCAGCAGAAAATACCAATGATGAAAATACTATCGTCATTGAAAATAAAGAATTAGCCTTGCAGTTTAAAAATGAGTTTTTAAGACTGTGGAAGTCTATTCCTGATAAATGGTTACGCAACGATCCGAAAGCAGAATCATTTGACTCTGTCAATTCTTGCTTTGACGGAGTCGATAATAACCATAATGGTGTTTATGACTTTGATGAGTATGCTTGCGGTTCTGTTATGTATGACAAAATAAACAGCTATTATCAGAATCGCAGTCACTAAATATGTCGATTAACTTCTTGTCTGTCTCCTTTACTTTTGAAAGTTTTTCTTGATGTCGTTGTTTTATTTTTGCGACAGTTTCAGGCTTTTTTAATTCCTCAAGTGACATATCCTGACACCAAGTAAAATTCTTGCCGGCATTCTTTTCATATTGCAATGCTTTTTCAAATAATTCAGGGTGTCTTTCTAAAAGTCCAACCCATTCCATCTTCCTTTGGAAGAAACAGAAATAACAGCCGGAACGTGACCTCCAATCATAATATTTAGGATATCCAATGCCTGTGCTATCAAGTAAATTATAGACATCTTTTTGGCAAAAACCCTCTTCTGCAAGCAAATATCTTGTTTTTAGAGTTCCGTCTTCTGTTTCAAGATTTTTACTCTGATAATTTTCGATTCTTTCAGGCTCGTCTGCTCTTATACCAATATATAGATTTATTTTTGAATAACCCTCTTTTATTTTATTATTCATATATTTTCTAAATGTTTCGGTTTTCATGTGCATAGTACACCACCTGAAACGTATTGATGGCAAGAATTTATACATTGAATATAAATAGTCGAAACTTTTGTATGGTTTCATTCTTTTAATTGGTTTTTCAAGAAAAACCTCTAATTTATTTAAGTAATCGTAGGTTTCCTCTAATTCACATTCCGTATCAAAGAAAACATACTCGATTTGTTCGTGTATTTCAGGATATTTTTCTTTAATTAATAAAGCCAAAGCGGTACTGTCCTTACCACCTGACAAACTTAAAATATGACATTCTTTATTTTCCATAATAACCTCCTAATAATTAACAACTCTGCGGAGTAATTGATTCTGTTCCGGCTTTGATAACTGCAAAAAACTGTTTAAAAGGGAATGAACCCTCTCTGAAGAATCTGCTCTGCCAACTGTAGATTCAAGAACCGCAAACTTCAAAGCTAATTCTTTTATTCTTACTTTGTAATTGGCAACATCTTCATCTGTCCAATCTTTCGGAACTCTTGTTTTATTTGTGAATGTTGCTATACGTTCTATCCAAAATTTATCCGGCACATTATCATTTGTTATGTTTGAAAATAAAACCTTTAATTCACTATCCCCTATAAATTCTTCAACGGCTTTAAATCTGCGTGAAAGTTCTTCTCTTTTTTCTGAATGAAAAGCATTTAAGGTAAATTTATTAATGTCTTTTATCATATTTTCAGTAGCTTCGCTTAATTCTCTTAAGGCAGATTCAAAGTTTGAAACAAATTCTTTGTCACAGTCTTTTATTTGTTTGCCTTGCATTATTCTTGGAATATCAATCGATAAGAGATTTATGGGATCCTTTGCATTCATTACAGAATTCCGTAATTTAGTTGCTCTTGCTGACAGTTGTTCTGTGTGCAGGACATATTTATCAAGGCTGCGAATAAAACTGATTAATCCTTTTGTAATATCTAAAATATTATTTGATACTTTAGGCAATAAGAAACATGAAATATCTTCCAAGGCAGATGATTCTGCAATTGTGGTTTTTTTTAGCTCAAAATTATCAGGATAGAATACCATTTTATCAAATAGCAAATGATCCAATTTTAATTGAAATTGATTTTTTTCATAAATGGCAAAATTGCCTTTATTTTTAGCCAAAACATTTAGAATCAATACAGTTACAATAGATTTTGTAAGTCCGTAATCTATGAATTTTTTATATATATTTCCCATATTGATTTTATCTGTTTGTGTTAGTGATTTCTCAATATCTTCAGTTATTTGATTAAAAGCAGAAGTTTCTGAAAGCAGCTCCTCCTGAATAAAATCCTCCATTGAATTTTGTTTAAGTTCTTCTCCATCAAGCAAATGTCTTGCGAGATTACGCACAGCCTTTGTGACTGTTGCAGGCATTTTTTCAAGTTTCATATACTCAAGATTTAATTCAGGCCGCTTCGGAAATTCCTGACTACACCACGATTCAATTGGATGTGTTTCCAAATATTTTATTCCGGGATCCGTCAAAAAATATTCCTGTTTCTGCTGTGTAATTAAATTATTTGCAGTTGCAAACTTCTTTAAATCTTTAATTTGTGTGTTGGTTAAACCTAAAATAAAACCGATGCGTGGCTCTTTGAAGAGCTTGGGATTATCCTTAACCCCATTCAATAATTTGTTAAGAAAAAGCATTAAAAGTCCTTTCTGTGGCAAATTGCCACAACTTTATTGCCGTTAATAGTGCAGACAAACACTATCAGCGTATGCGGACACAAAAATCCCCTATACCTACCTCCGGCAATCCCTATTTAAACGTGTCTGATTGGAACAATCGCACGACCACGATTGAGGTAAATTAAACTATTCTTTGATATTTATGATAGATATTATTAAAAAATAACATTAGAGAAAAAATAAAAATATTCAATTGTCGGTGTGATATAAAATCACAATTTTAATATACACTATAATTTGAATAAAGAATTAAATGTTAATTATTTTTTAATTATTAAGAATTTAAACTTCGTAAGTTGTGCCAAAATTGAAAAAGCCGTTTTCTTTTGAATAACCTATTTTTATATCTAAATCCGGCATTGCGTTCCAACCCTTTTCGGCTACTTTGTCTAGCAAATCTTTTACATAGTTAAAAGCAGCACCTTTAAAATCTACACCAACTGAAGTTGCTTTATCAATTCCGTCAATTAGTAAATCTTTTACACTTTGTCCGTCAGCAGTATAATACTCTCCGTCTTTGAGTATTAATTCTGATAAATCAAGTCCTGTGTACTCTTTTAGAGAAGAATAAGCACGATATTTAGTCAGAGCATCACTATCTACATTTTGGTTTTGCATACCATAGTGCAAAAGATTTGTTGAATTGTTGTTTTTTTCTAATGCTTGCAGGAGAATAGACTTCATGTTTAAATCATCCATTCCCTCAATCATTACACCTTTAGAATAAGGGTTAATAGAAAATAACAAAGAATTATTACCAATATCAATTCCGTTATTTTCAAGTAAATGTGCCATATTGTTGCTTATTGAATCGTGCTTTGCTTTTTCTTCTGCTTTATCGTATTCATCTGCGGAAGTATATTGAGGATTATTAATTCGAGGATCTTTTAAGTCAAATTGATAAGCTCTGACTGTTCCATATAAAACCATGTTCAAATCGTTTTTATACATAGCATATTTTTCGGGTTCTTGGTCTTTCATTGTATAACCGATTCTCTCTTGCCCGAAATATTTTTTGCATAGGTATTTATCAACATCATCAGCATTTGAAAATTTTGTTCTCATACCCTCAGCCCAAGAAGCAAGTTTCTCATCAAGTGCGTGTGTACTTTTGTTTAAGTCAGAATAAGGGTTAAGCATTTCATCTTTTGTTCTAAGGTCATCTGATTCATATTGATTAACCATTTTCTGATACCAATCATCAGGTTTATCAACATTTCTACGACCTTGCACATTGTAATAATTATAATATCCGATTTCAGTCATAATTTATATTTACCCCTCCTCGTCAACAAAGTTTTCTGCAGACTCTGTTTCACTTTGTGCATAAGAGTTAATAGCTTTTTCTGTTTTTATTGTTTCTAAATCGCCATCAGATTCATTTACCTTTGTATCAGATTTTTGTTCTTGATGTTGTGAATGTTCTTTACAGTATTCTATGTATTCTTTGTAGCTTACTTTATCATCATTGTTTGTATCCATGGCCTCATCATATTTGCCATCACCACGTTTTGCATAAACAGCTTCCGATTCAACCTCTTTTATTTCAGGTCTATTTTCAGATTTACCCTGTTTTTCGATAGATTTTTCGGCTTTCTTTTGTGCTTGCATTGTCCTGTATGAATTTGCTATTTGCACCATTTTTTTCATTTCTCTTGGAGAAATATCGTTGGCTTGGCAATAATCTTTAAACTCATCAAAAGAAATAATTCCATCTTCATCAGCATCCATTTCTTTCATATACATTGGTTCGCCTTTTTTAGCATAATAAGCACTTTGATTATTGTTGGTTTTCATACCAAAATTTAAACCACCAGACTTTTTATTTAAAAAATTTGCTTGCAAACCAAAACTATTACTATTGTTTGCAGAGATGTTGTTTTGACTAAAATCCATTTTTACCACCTTTCATATCCGTATATAAATATTATATCGTTTTTTAAAACTTTCTCAATCCCATTCAAATAATAACACTTTTTGCAAATATTACTGCCATTTAAACAAATGATTTTTATTATAAGTTTTTGATTCCACTTTTTGAAAGATGCTCCGATATTTCGTGTAAAATCTCATCGTAGTCATCTTCTACAAGGTTAATATAAGGTCTTGCAGGAATTTTCACTTTTTTGTTTCTTCCGGCATCGCCTCCGAGTTGATGAATCGCAGCATAAGCCAAATTACTTCCGATTACTGCTGAATCATTATCGTAGTATGTGTTTACGGAGGTGGCGAGCTGTCCTGTAACTTGCAGTATTGGACCGGGATATTTGTTAATCTCTTTTCGCAGATTTTTTGTAACCTCAGATAAATCAACCCACTTGTCAGGTCTTCCCTCTTCAGCAAAATTATCCTCTGTCGAAGATGCGAAGATTCCGGCAATATTTTTCATAAGTGGTCGTAAATCTTCGCATTGTTTCGCTACTTCGAGGATTTTATCTAAAACCTCTTTGTTTTCAAATTTAATCTCTATCGGTTCGTTGCTCATGCAGTTCCTTAATCGGGTAATTAGCGATTAAAAGTTCCTTAAACATTTTGTTGCGTTTAGTTCCCTCTCGGTTATTGATTCCGTTTAATCTTTCAATCGCTATCATTTCGTAACCTTTATATAACTCACGAATTTTAGGTGTATCGTCATAAGAAAGCAAAAATCTGCCTTGTATATTGCCGAGAACGTTTCTTAATCGTTCGTGGTCAAAGTCTTTTGTTGATGTAACTGCGTAGCCGCATCCTTGTGAGTACGGAGGATCGCAATAGAAAAATGCTCCTTTGTGGTCGTATTGTTTGATTAATTTTTCAAAATCTCTGTTCTCAACAAGAACTTTATCAAGCCGTTCATGTATTGCAGTTATTTTAAGAGGCACATTCTTTTGTGATTTACTTGCTCCGCCGGAGGTTTTCTTTACTGTGCCGAAAGTATCTCCACGACCGCCAAATGAACGTGTAATTAAATAATAGAATTGGACAGCCTTTTGTATATCTGTAACAGGAGTAGCATTTAAAAACTCAAAAAACATCTCACGTGAGCCCAACAGGAGGCGATATTCTTCAATAAAAGCATTAGGGTGGTATTTTACAATGCGGAAGAGATTTACAAGCCTACTATCCAAGTCGTTGTATATTTCCAAATCTGCCCATTTATCTTTGTAAAACAGAACCCAACCTCCTCCACCGAAAGGTTCTATATATGACTGAATATCAGTAGGGATTAAAGGTGCTATTGTTTTGCGGAGTAATCTTTTCCCTCCAACCCAATTAATCAAACATTTTTTATCAATTGTCATTTTTAAACTCCTTTTAAATGCTATTTAAATACTGTTTAAACTCGGTTTAATCAACGAGACCGCTTGCAGGGTTATGTGACCATCCGACATCAGGTGCAATTCTTTTGCCTGTTAAAGGATCCGTATAAACTGTGACTGGTGCGTACTCTCCTGATTTTTTAGAAATAAGTGCCATATCTTCGGACAAAGTTCCCTCTGAAGAGTTTGCAGTTATATTTGTCTTTTTCATTTTGTAATCAGAGAGTGCGTTTACTCGGCATCGGCAATTCCAACCATTCGGTGGGTAGAAGCTCTTCCAAAAGGGATCGTCATATCTGAAAACAAGTCCGTTAAGCATTGCGTGTTCAGGTCGGGTTGAGGCATCCATAACTGCAACATATTCCCAATATGGTCGGTTGTCTGCGTTATCGATTTGCGTTTTATATCTTCCTGTTTGGTATGCAGTTTGCATATTTACTCGGTAGATGGTTTTTAAACGATACATTGAACCCATCTGAACCTTTTCGGCTGTACCTTTTGAATCAACGACTATTTGTTCTCCCCACCAACCTTTCTTTTGTAAGGTCGGTTTTAATTCTTTAGAAAACTCTCGGAAAGTTTTACCCTCCGAGAGTGCTTTTTCCAAGGAGGAACGAATATCATTTAAAATGCTTTCACGCATTACCTTTGCAACAGTAAACGATTTTTTATGTGCGTCTTGCCATACTTCAAACCAATCCCAAGATAGCTGATTCTTTTTGTTTTTGAAGTATTTAATAGCAAGTGCCGGAGCAAGTTTGAATAAAGTTTTAAGTTGAATCATTGACAGCCTCCGCAAGTTTTCGTGCGACAGCTTCAATGACATTAACAGTAACGGCATTTCCTGCCATTTTGTATAAATGACTGTCAGTAAGTTTTAGTTTTTTCCCGACATTGTACATCTCATCAGGAAAGCCTTGTAAACGGAAACATTCAAGCGGTGTTAATCTTCTGATTCTATAATTGTCTATCGTTCCCATGTTGCAGGATGTATCAAGAGTTTGCGAACAGCCTTTACCGACTCTGCCTCTGCGTAGCTTTGAGTATGGGTAAGCAAGGCTGATGCCGTCACCGGCACGAGCTTCGTCATATCCTTTTTTAGTTCCGTTTTTTACATAATAAAGTCCGGCTTTACCACCTTGACCTCCGCCATTTGCAGTTAAACACGAACCAATTCCTGACGGATCATAAATACGATGTGCTTGTCCTTTACCTTTGGTTTCATCAAGTTGCTTTAATAAAGGCTGACGGCATAAGTCACTCTGTGTGCGTAAAGTTCCGACTTCTGATTTTTGTTCATCAACCCATTTTTCTTTGCTGTTTTTCCAATAAACTATGCTTTCTTTTTGACCTGTGCTAGGATTTTTTGAGTCTGCTCCGGCGATAGGAAATATTTTTCCGATACATTCGTTTCCATAACATCCAACAATGTAGACACGTTCCCTGTTTTGAGGAACACCGAAGAACTTAGAATTAAGTAGCTGCCATTGAGTTTTATACCCAAGGTCGGAGAGAATTTTAAGTATTGTTTGGAAAGTTCTTCCTCCGTCATGATTAAGTAAGCCTTTAACGTTTTCGAGAATAAAATATTTGGGTTTTTTGTCTTTGAGAATCCGTGCGACTTCAAAAAAGATTGTGCCTCTTGTGTCTTCAAA
>JAEEXX010000038.1 GCA_016287985.1 Candidatus Gastranaerophilales bacterium | reverse complement strand
TTCTTCTCTGCCTGCTTGTAATGCTTCTATATATTCTTTACTGTTTATGATTTTTTCAAGTTCACCGGGTTTAGCCAGGCAAACAATTGCATCTTTTGTAGAAAGTTCGTACATATAACCATCACAAAGGTTATGACCAATGGCTGTTA
This sequence comes from Candidatus Gastranaerophilales bacterium, assembly GCA_016287985.1. Classification (GTDB taxonomy): domain Bacteria; phylum Cyanobacteriota; class Vampirovibrionia; order Gastranaerophilales; family Gastranaerophilaceae; genus CAG-196. The sequence continues at coordinate 13,281 of JAEEXX010000038.1, read as the reverse complement.
AAACTTTTTCTTTATAAAAATCAATACCGGCCGCATTTTTTTCTGCAATGAATTGAATTAATGGCATTGCTTGTCCGTCATGGCAGGCAATAAATTTAGGATCAAATCCTCCCATATTTTCTTTTAAGAACGGTAACAATTCAGCCGTAGCTTTTGCTTCTTTTGGATAAGGTTTACCCTGCCAATTCGCTGACATCTTTTGAGCAACCTTGTCTCCGGTTGCGAATGAGTAACTTCCGTCCGCATAAGGTTTTGCCATACTTGCTGTTGCATCGACATAAGTAAATGTTATGTCAATTTTGTTAATCATTTCATCTGTCCAGCCTTTTTCTTTGCGAAGGAACTCTTTTAATTTATCATCTTTTTTAGCTTTGAATATGCTTATCGGAATATCTTTTTCCAGCCCCCATTCCATTTTTGAACTTCCGATTTCATCAAGAATAAACACCTTGTTATAATTGTCATTTTTAGCTAAAACTTCAGCTAGATTCTGATCTGCACCTATTTGTAACTTTGTTACGAATACAGAACCTTCATACGGTTTGAAAGGATGACCTTCCGGAAGTTTTTCCGGTATCTTTCTGAGTTTTACACCGTCAGCACTAACACCCGTAACTTTACCGTTTGAGTCGATTTCTTTTCTATACACAACTTCTTGATTATAAAGCGGAATATTTTCTACTACTCTGTCAAAATCTTTTATATTGTAGAATAAGTCGTTGCCAACTGTTCCGACTCCGCCGGCGCCCATTCCAAACATACTTAATTCGGAAATTTGATGAAACAGATGTCTTGGATTTCCCCCTTTAAATGCTAATACCGTAGCATTATTTTTTTTAGGTAGCGACACTGTTTGTACATTCTTAACACTCTCATAACCCTGTACTTGCGGATTTGATGCAATTGCACTAATTTTCATAGAAAACTCCTTACACACTTTAAACCATTCTATATATATTAACGTTTTAAAAAGAAAAAACTTGCTTTTCTAAAGGTTATAAATTCAGTATTTTTACAAAACTTAATATAAAATTATAAGAAAATTAATTATGCAAAAAATAAAATAAAACCTTTGAGTTATAATATTTTGGAGGAATGTTATGTCAAAAATTAATGTGGTTTTATATGAACCTGAAATACCTCAGAATACAGGAAATATAGCAAGACTTTGTGCTTGTACCGGCGCATCTTTATATCTTGTTGGCAAACTGGGATTTTCACTTTCAAGCAAATATACTAAGCGTGCGGGGCTAGACTATTGGGATAGTGTTGATTTGCACAAAGTTGAATCCATGAATGAATTGTATAATAAATTACCAAACAGTAGATTTTATTACCTAACAACCAAATCTAAGAAACTTTATACTGATATAAAATTTCAAGATGGTGATTGTCTTGTATTTGGGCCCGAAACCAGAGGGCTTCCACAGGAATACGTAATGAAAGATACAGCTATAACTCTTCCTATGAAGGAAGGGCAGCGAAGCCTTAATCTTTCTAATTCAGTTGCAATAACAGTATATGAAGTTATACGACAAATAGGTATGTAAATTAAGATTTAAAGGATTTTCTTTATATTAAACATTATAAAAGCGTGCATGTAAATTTTTGCATGCACGCTTTTTGATAAGGTGTTTATTTATTCTTGTTTATTTGAGTAAAGCACCAACTGCCTTGTAGACTTCCATTCTAGTAGCAGCATCTTTTTCTGCCTGAGCATAAAGTTCTTCAGCACATTCAGGATTTGTCTTAAGAAGTGATTTGTATCTGCCTTCACTTCTAATGAAGTCTTGATAAGCGCCTTTAGGCTCTTTGGCATCCCAGCTGAACGGTACTTCTGCTGCAGGGTTGTATCTGTATAGCGGGAAGTATCCGGCTTCAACTGCACGTTTTTGTTCAGTCTGAGTCTTAGACATATCAATTCCGTGAGCGATACAAGGAGCATAAGCAAATATGATAGAAGGTCCGTCATAAGCTTCAGCTTCCAAGAATGCTTTAAGTGTTTGATTTCTGTCTGCTCCGAGTGCAACTGATGCAACGTAAACATAACCATAAGACATAGACATTAAGCCCATATTCTTCTTGTAAGTCGGTTTACCGCCTGTTGCGAACTTAGCAACTGCGCCTGTAGGTGTGGATTTAGAAGCCTGGCCGCCTGTATTTGAGTAAACTTCTGTATCAAGTACGAGGATATTGACATTCTTGTTTTGTGCAAGAACATGGTCTATACCGCCGTAACCGATATCGTTTGCCCAACCGTCACCGCCTATAATCCAGATTGATTTATCCGTAAAGTAATCTGAAAGCTCGCTGATTTTCTTGATTGTATCGCATCCGCATTCTTTTACGTATTTTTCGATAACAACCTTTGCTTTGTTTTGAGCTTCAACAGCTTCTTCTGTTTTTGAATTATTCCAATGTGCCATAGCACCCTGCAAAGCTTCCTTTAAATCAGCCGGAGCATCTTCTTTTGCGAGTACTTCTTCCACTTTCTGTTTCAGTAGATCTCTGTTAGAATCTACTGCCAATCTCATACCAAAACCGAATTCGGCATTATCTTCGAATAATGAATTAGCCCAAGCCGGACCTCTTCCGTCCTTATTAGTTGTATAAGGAATTGTCGGGAAGGTTCCTGAGTAGATTGAAGAACAGCCTGTTGCATTAGCTACGATTGCGTTTTCTCCAAACAATTGAGAAACTAATTTAACATAAGGTGTTTCACCGCAGCCTGCGCATGCCCCTGAAAATTCGAATAACGGTTTTCTTAACATTGCACCTTTCAGCGTGTTTTTGTTATTTTTACCCATTACATTGTCAGGAAGTGCGTCAAAGAATTTTTCATTTTCTCTTTCACCGGCTTCTGCTTCTTTTTCGATTGTAGACCAAGTAAGGACTTCTTTTCCTGCAACTTTTGTCATCGGACATTGGTCAATACAAACACCGCAGCCTGTACAATCGTCACAATATACTTGAACTTTGAATTTTTCACCGTGATCATTCGGTTTTGCATCAACTGTCTTGAATGATGCGGGAGCATTTGCCAAGTCTTTTTCCTCAATCAATTTTGTTCTGATTGCTGCGTGAGGACAAGCAGATGCACAGATTCCGCACTGAATACAAGTTGCCGAATTCCAATTCGGAACACGAGGTGCGATACCTCTTTTTTCTAAACAAGCTGTTCCAGTAGGAATTACACCGTCATTGCTCATTGCTGAAACAGGGATGTCATCACCTTTTTGCCTCATTGAAGGTTCAATGATTTTCTTAGCGAATTCATCAGCGTTATCAGGAATAAGTTTAACGTCATTTGCGTGTGCAACTCCGTCTAATGATGCAGGGATAACAACTTCTTCAGTTGCATTAACTGCCGCATCAATAAGAGCAAGGTTCATATTAACAACATCGTCGCCTTTTTTCTTGAATGTTTTAGTTGTCATAGCTTTCATACCTTCAAGAGCTTGTTCAAACGGAATAATTCCTGAAACTTTGAAGTATGCAACCATCATAACTGTGTTAGCGCCCTTGCCTCTTAATCCGGGCTGCTCCTTGATTAATCTTTCAGCATCAACATTGTAGAATTTAACCTTCTTGTTGATGATTGTTTCTTGCATTTCACGTGTTAAGTGGCTAAATGCTTCTTCTTTTGACCAAGGTGAATTTAGAAGGAATGTACCGCCTTCTTTAATACCTTTAAGAATATCATATCTGCCAATGTATGCATGAGCAGAACAGGAAACGAAATCAGGTGCTGTGATTAAGTATGTTGACTTAATCGGTTTGTCACCAAATCTTAAGTGAGAAACTGTTACGCCAAATGATTTCTTAGAGTCATAAGCAAAGTATGCTTGGGCATCTTTGTTTGTATATTGACCGATAATCTTGATTGAGTTTTTATTAGCACCAACCGTACCGTCTGAACCCAAACCCCAGAACATACAGTTTGTAGTACCTTCAGGCTCTGTAACGATGTGTTCCGAATAATCCAAAGATTTGTGAGTTACATCATCTTCAATACCGACTGTAAATCCGTGGAAACCATTGTTTGAAAGATGTTTGTATACTGCAAGTACCATTGAAGGAGTAAATTCTTTAGAAGACAAACCGTATCTTCCGCCGATTACTCTGATATCTTTTCCTTGAAGTGCTGCGACAACATCTAAGTAAAGAGGTTCACCGATTGAGCCTGCCTCTTTTGTTCTGTCGAGAACGGCAATTCTTTTAACAGATGAAGGTAATGCTTCGTTAAATCTCTTAACATCAAACGGTCTGTATAATCTGACTTTAACTAAACCATATTTAGTACCACGTTTAGCATTCAAGTATTCGATGGTTTCTTCTATAGTTTCGCAGCTTGAACCAATTGCTACAATAACGTCAGTTGCATCAGGTGCACCGACATAATCGAACGGATGATATTGACGACCTGTAACTTTTGCAACTTTATCCATATATTCCTGAACAATATCAGGAACTGCATCATAGTATTTGTTAACAGTTTCACGTCCTTGGAAGTATACGTCTGTATTTTGAGCACCGACCTTGCAAATAGGTGCTTCAGGTCTTAAAGCTCTGTTTCTGAATTCTTCAATATATTGAGGTTCAACTAATGAAGCAATTTCTTCATAAGATATTTCTTCAATTTTGTGAATTTCGTGTGAAGTTCTGAAACCGTCAAAGAATTGCAAGAACGGAACTTTTGACTTATAAGTTGAAAGGTGTGCAACGAGTGCCATATCCATTTCTTCTTGAACAGAATTTGCTGCTAACATTGCATAGCCTGTGTTACGGCATCCCATAACGTCTGTATGGTCACCGAATATCGCTAATGATTGAGCTGCCAAAGCACGAGCCGAAACGTGAATAACGTGTGGTAACATTTCCCCTGCTACTTTGTGCATAACAGGAATCATTAATAGTAAGCCTTGTGAAGCTGTATAAGTAGAAGTCAAAGCCCCTGCTGCAAGTGAACCGTGAACGGCACCTGCCGCACCTGCTTCAGATTGCATTTCGGCAACTTTTACTTCTTTGCCCCAGATGTTTTTCTTGTGTTGTGAAGCCCATTCATCAACCCATTCTCCCATTGTTGAAGAAGGTGTGATAGGGTAGATTGCGGAAACTTCGCTTAATGCATACGCAATATGCGCTGCAGCGTAGTTACCGTCAACAGTAATTGTGTTTTTTGACATATTTATATCTCCCTTTCTATAAAGTTACAAGCATTGTCAATAAAATTATACTCGGTCAAAATTGAGATTCAAATGTTTTTGAAGTAACCGAATGATATTGCGAATAATTAAAAAACGAACCGTTTGCTGCTAATGACTTGCGCTGTATATTGTTTAATTTCATTGTAAAGTTTTTTTGTTTATGCTACGCTTTTCGGTAATTAAGATTAGAGATAATATGAAAAAGAGAACTATACTATCATTTATCATAGCGATTGGAGGAACTGTCGGTGCAGTATATGCATTAAGAAATCAGTCAATCTTGTTATTAATTTCGATTTTTATACTTTCGTTCCTGATTGCTTATAAATTAACAGATTATATTGCAGATTTTAAAACGGTTAAACATCAATCGAGAATTGATATTGCTTTTCTATTGATATTTTGTATATTGCTATGCATTCCAGCATCAAATATTTCAAAAGCCAAAAAGTCAAAAGCAGAAAATCGTTATCTGGCAAAACGAGCGGTTTTTGTTAAGGATTCTAAAATTAATCTTAATTTTGGAAAAGAATTCAATGAGTGGTTCAATGACAGGTTTTATTTAAGAAGGTATCTTATCAATGCTAATTCTACGCTGACATGTATGATAAATTCGAGAAGTTGTCAAATTGGTGATATTACGTATAACAAAAAATACAATCTTGTGTATAGAAATTATAATTTTTGGGGGATGAACGATTTAGGCAGAAATAAAGCTAAAAAAATAGAAATTATTAAGGAAAATTTGAATAAAATAAGTAAAATCTGCAAAGATAGAAGTATAAAGTTGTACATATTAATTGTTCCAAGACAGTGTGATTATTTTGAAATAGATGATAACAGAAAAAATATACAGAATCCTGCAGATGAAGTGGTTGATTATCTGATTAATAATACAGGTTTAAAAATATTGTATCCAAAAAAGGAAATGACAAAAGCAAATAAAGAAACACCGGTGTTCTTTAAAACAGACCATCACTGGACCAAAAAAGGTGCTTATGTTGGTTATAATGTTATTGTCAATGAAATTCAAAAAGATTTTCCGGATGTACCATTATTGGCAGAAAAAGATATGACGACTTATTATGATAAAAGAGTGCGGGAATGGTGGGATCAAATATTCAATGAAGGACAGAGTTATAAACATTCTGGACTTCCAAAATTTTATGCAAAAAAAGTACTGGATACTCCATATTTATATTATAATAACCCGTTAAAAAAAGATTTGGTGATTTTAGATTCCGAATACAAACAATATAAACATGATGAAGCATTTTATTATAAAAACGGTTCACGAAAAAAACTTTTGGTTATAGGAGATAGTTTTGGATGTAATTTGTTTGAATTTATGCCTTATAGTTTTGAAAACTCAATTTATTTGTATAATAATCCGAGAAAGTTTGATTTTGAAAAATATTATTCGGTGTTAGACGGATATAAACCTGATATTTTGGTTTTGCTTTTTTATACACCTAATATTCCAAAATTTATACAATTATTTCCAAATGAATATAATCTCGAGGAGAATTTATAAATGCTATTTTCGTCAATGACTTTTATATTTGTGTTTTTACCGATTCTTTTATTTTTGTATTTGATTACGAAAAAAGAATTGCACAACCCAATATTATTAATTGCAAGCATTATTTTTTATGCTTGGGGAGAGCCGAAGTATCTTGCTATAATGTTGATGACAATTTTAATTAACTACGCAGGAGCAATTTTAATTGAGCGTGCAACTAGTTGCACCAATGAAGAATGTAGTTCTTCATCGGTAAAGATTGCTAAAAGAATTTTTTCTCCAAAATTAATCTTGGTATTAACAATTATTGCTAACCTGTCTTTTTTAATTTACTTTAAATACTTTGATTTTCTTATAGGAAACTTGAATAATGTTTTCCATACGCATATAGATCCTCTGAATATAATAATGCCAATCGGGATTTCATTTTACACTTTTCAGGCATTATCTTATCTGATAGACGTATACAGAGGTGAGGTCAAGGCGCAAAAAGATATTTACAAACTAGCGCTCTACATTTGTTTATTTCCGCAGTTAATTGCAGGGCCTATCGTAAAATATCACGATATAGCAAATCAAATTGATGATAGAGAAGTTAACTTTGAAGGGGTAAATATAGGTGTTAAACGATTCATAATAGGTCTTGCTAAGAAAGTTTTAATAGCAAATACGATGGCTGCAATCGCAGATAAAATATTTACTCAGGCGCCTGATGCATTCGGACACGGAATTGCATGGCTCGGTGCTATAGCATATACTTTTCAAATCTATTTTGATTTTTCAGGATATTCCGATATGGCCATTGGTCTGGGTCTGATATTTGGTTTTAGATTCTTGGAAAACTTTAATTATCCTTATATATCAAAATCAATAACAGAATTTTGGAGAAGATGGCATATTTCGCTTTCTACTTGGTTTAAACAGTATGTTTATATCTCACTGGGCGGTAATCGTCAGGGACTAATTAAAACCTGCAGAAATTTAGGAATAGTCTTTCTTTTGACAGGTATCTGGCATGGTGCTGCATGGAATTTTGTATTCTGGGGTATCTGGCATGGATTTTTCATAGTTTTGGAAAAAATATTAAATATAAAAGAATTTGAACAAAAGCACCATCCTGTGTGGGTCGAAATTTTGCGTCATGTAGCTTGCATATTTATATTTGTAATCGGCTGGGTATTCTTCAGAGCAGACAGCATGCAATATGCTATAAACTATATCGGCAACATGTTTGGTATAGTCAAGATTTCTGCAGAAACCGCAGTAAATTCAATAAGTTACTATATTGATACAATCGAAATTATAGCGTTTATAGCAGCAATTATTTGTTCTATGCCTGTATTTAAAAATATGATTTATATAGAAAATAAAATCGCAAAATGTTTTATAAATTTGTGGCTTTTAACTATGTTTTTATTATCAACTATTTCGATTGCATCAGGTACTTATAATCCGTTTATTTATTTCAGATTCTAAAGTTATTTTGATATTCTTAGATGCCTTTTTTCACCTTCGCCTATTGAAGTACTTTGTAGCCCGTATTGCTCAGCCAGTTCATGCTGAAGTTTTCTGATTGATGTATTTTGAGGATTTAATTCTATTATGGTTGCCCCTTCTGAAATTTGTTTTGCTGCCATTTTGACCTCATCAAGAGCTTTTTCTGTGTCGTCTGTGAATTCACTTTCATTTTCGGATAAATCTCCGGGGCGGATATCCAGAGCATCTTTTAATACTTTTTGAATTTGTGCCATAGAGTTTGTTTTTACATAAAATATTTGCGCTCTGTATTCTTTTGCCGTATTTAGAATTTTTGCACCGCCTTTAGCAAAATTTTTGTGCGCAATTACAATATCAGCTTCTTCTGCATTTCTTGTTATTTCTACGTTAAAATCCATTCTTTCAATAAGTTTTTCAACAATTGTTCTTGATACAGCGTACAAATATAATTTCTTAAGCGGTTTATTTTGTTCGCAATATTTTTGTCTGGAAAATGAAAAATTCATTTTATTTTCTTCAGGTTGCAACGGTTGTATAATCTCTTCTGTTTGAGCAGATTCAACCGAGAGGTTTGTATATTCTTTATCAACTTTTCTTATTTCAGGTCTAATCGGCCACCCTCTTAAAATATAATCTACCGCTTCTGCGGTATTCCTGTATACTGCAAGGGTATTTCTATCAATAATTTCAATAACTATATCAAAAGTTGGTTGTTTTTCTCTTTCAAGAACAGTTTTCTGTGAAGCGCGCCGTTTTGCCTCATCGTCACCTAATGTTACTGATTGAATCCCGCCGACCAAATCGGATAAAGTCGGGTTTTTAATTAAACTTTCCAAACTGTTTCCGTGTGCCGTTGCGATAAGCATAACACCACGTTCAGCAATTGTTCTTGCCGCTTGCGCTTCTGCTTCCGTTCCTATTTCATCAACAACGATAACTTCAGGCGTATGATTTTCAACTGCTTCAATCATGATATCTTTTTGATACTCGGGTTGCGGAACTTGCATTCTTCTTGCAGCACCGATTGCCGGATGAGGAGTATCACCATCTCCTGCAATTTCATTTGAGGTATCTACTATAACAACACGTTTACCAAGTTCATCAGCAACCAGCCTTGAGATTTCTCTAAGTTTTGTAGTTTTTCCGACGCCAGGACGTCCTAAAAACAAAATGCTTTTCCCCTGAGTGCAGATGTCCTTGATGCATGCTATGGTCCCGGTCACAACACGTCCAATTCTGCAAGTCAGTCCTACAACTTTTCCTTGCCTGTTCCTAATGGCACTTATACGGTGCAGAGTGCCCGGAATTCCGGAGCGATTGTCGTGAGTAAATTCCTGGAGATGTGAAGTTACAAAATTTATATCATCTTCGGTAACCCCCTCACTCCCCAGCTTGTCAATTTTACCGCCTGAGTGCCTGATTTCCGGTGGACGTCCTATATCCAAAACAATTTCAATAACATCACTCAGTTCTTCAACCGAAAGATTTGATGTAACCTTTTGGGGCATAATAACCAATAACTTTTCAAGGTCATTCTGAAGTTGTATATTTTCTGTCATCTATAAAGAGTGCCTTTCTGCTCTCGCTTCTGTCCAAAACGTTTTCGGACTTTATATTGGCGGTTTGCTATCAAAAGATATCTCCTACCATTATTATAACATATTTTTGCATGGATTTTGCCCCTTTGTCATTATTATTAAGAAATGTAAACGCATCTTTAAGTGTCTAAAATACGCTTTATTGCTGGTTTTTGCTATAATGCCGATAGGGTGATATAATTCTTTTATGCTCAGAAAAGAATACAGATTGAAGAAACGAACGGCTTTTGCTGCAACATATAAAATCGGAAATGCGTATCACAGAGGCGGTATTACAATGTTCTGCGGTAAAGTGAAATCTGCCGAGGCAACAAATTTCCTAACTAAAATAGGTTTTGTTGTAAGTAAAAAAAATCATAAGCGTGCAGTTAAAAGAAACCGTATGAAACGCTTAATGAGAGAAGCTGTAAGGTTGTACATTAAATCAAAAAATAATAATTTTGATACAAAATATTTGTCATTGATTTTTGTCGGTTCTTCAGGATTGCTTGATAAAGATTTTAATTACATTAATAAAAATATCAATGAATTAATGGGAATAATAAATAATGATTGACGGAATAGTAACACCTGCACTTCGTGATATAGATTACCTTGCACCATGTGCGCCGTATCCTGCAGTTCCTTCCGGACTTACAAGCGGTCAGGATTCAATTTACAGATACTCAATTCCGACTGATGAACAACCGACATTGTCTATTATAAATGCAATTCCCGATTTTAACGGAAATTTTGTAAAACCCGGGTATTACCAGCTTGCACTTTCAAATGACAGAGAATTCCTGTACTTGATTGAATCCAAAAATCTTATTGCTGTAATACCTGTATTTAAGCTTGCAGAAAACGAAGATGAGCTAAAAAAATACAGAGATAAGCAAACATTAACAAAAGCAGAGCAAAGAGAATTAAAGCGGGAAGAAAGAAAATCAAAAAGGCAGGAAAAGTTTCAAAAAATTATTGATGCAAAATATGCTAAAACAGGTGCAACAAAACCAAAAAGAGATTATGAATACATGAGCGCATCAATAGAATACGTAAAAGAAGGCGGGTATTATTTGATAATGTATGAAAAAGGATATATACGGGCTTGGGGTGCAGTCAAGGCAATACAATAATTTAAATCCCGTGTAGAATTCTGTTCAATTCTCCAACAGTCATCGCTCCCAAACGTTCTTCTTCAAGCCTTGTACGTTCATTATCTGTTTGATTATCAGCTATTTTTGTATTTTCCAGTTTGTCCTGAATTCTTTGTGCCAGTTTTCGTTTTTCATCATCGAGCCTTGTTTTATCAATTTGTTTGTTACCGGTAGGTTTAATACCGAGTTTGTACAATTCCTGAAGAATTCGTACGTATTCAGGATCTATATGAAAATTATCGCTATTACCTATTGCACCGATGGCTTGAACCATAAAAACTCCTTAGTCTTTGTAATAGTAACGGCATAATTTTGAAAAACTTTAGGATTTTTAACAAAAATGTTACAAAGTTTAACAATGGAACAATGTTTATAGTATAATTATCAGTAGATAAGGAGAAATTTAATGAAACTTACTGTACTAGGTCCGGGGTGTTGGGGGTTAACGTTAGCATGGCTAATGAACGATAATTTTGATGAAATAACAGTTTGGGGCAGAGAGCAAGATCTAAATGACGATTTAATAATAAATAAACATTGTTCAAAGCCTCTGGAGGTTCAGCTTGATAAGAAGGTAGTTATAACTTCCGACTTAAAATCGGCAATAAATCGTGCAGATATTATTCTTACTGTTGTCGCAACATCCGGAGTCCGTTCGGTTTGCGAGCAGCTTAAGGTGGCAGGCATAAATCCTAATACTCCACTCGTCAATGCTTCAAAAGGGTTAGAATTAAATTCTTTGATGAGGATGTCTGAAGTTATAAAAGACGTGCTACCAGACCAAAAAGTAGTTATTCTATCAGGCCCGACTTTAGCTAAAGAAGTTTTGATGGGTAAGCCCACAGCGGCTTCTGTTGCCTGTGAAGATATTGAAACAGCCGAATTTGTTCAAAAAACAATGAATGTTCCTAACAAGTTTAGGTTATATACTAATACCGATGTAATAGGTGTAGAATTAGGCGGCAGTCTAAAAAACGTAATAGCAATAGCCTCGGGCTTTGCTCATGAAATGAATCTCGGCGATAATTGCATGGGGTCACTTCTTACAAGAGGAATGGCGGAAATAGTAAGACTCAGTATAAGACTTGGTGCAAATCCTTCAACGCTGTACGGTTTATCCGGAATGGGAGATTTGATAGCTACATGTTCAAGCCCGATGTCTCGAAATTATACAGTCGGATCAATGCTCGGAAAAGGCAAAAAAATTAATGATATTTTGAACGAGCTCGGTTCAGTTGCAGAAGGTGTTAAAACTTCAAAAGCTGTGTGCGACTTGGCTAAAAAATTAGATATCGAAGTTCCTGTCTCAAATGCAATATATGAAGCTGTTTATACTGATATTACTCCTCAGGAAGTTTTATCCAAATTAATGAACAGAAAACTTAAAAAGGAAGAAAGTTATGATGCAGTACGCAGTTAAATATTTAAAAAATGTTATTATTCCGCTATCCAATGTTCCGGAAGATATTGATATCAACGATAAGTTGGTGCTTGTTCGAACAGAAAAGGGAGAAGAGGTTTTAAAAGCATTTTTGGTTTGCCCTAAAATAGCAAAATTGTTTGATGAGTCGGATAAAACACCTGCTCCGTTTGAATTTATCCGTAAAATGACTCAAGAAGATATGATGATTTACGAAGATATAAAAAAAGAAGAAATTACATCGTTCTTCAAGTGCAAAGAGCTTGTCCAAAAACATAATCTTTCTATGAATTTAGTTCAATGTAAATTAACATTTGACAGAAAAAAAATATCATTCTATTATACAGCTCCGGAAAGAGTTGATTTTAGGGAATTGCTCAAGGATTTGACTCAGGTTTTCAAGCGTATGAGAATTGATTTGCGACATATCGGCGTTAGAGATGAATCTTCGATTATGGACGGTACAGGAATTTGTGGTAAGCCGTTTTGTTGCGCATCATACTTAAGAAAATTTGAATCTATAAACGTAAAACTTGCAAAAGATCAGGGAATGCCAATCGCTCCGTCAAAAATTTCCGGAACCTGCGGAAGGCTTTTATGCTGTTTAACTTACGAATATCCTAACTACATAGAAGCTGCCAAAGGTATGCCACCTGTAGGTTCCACTGTTATGACACCGTCCGGATTGGGTAAAATTTGTTATATTCAATTTTTGAATAATTCCGTTGCAGTAAAATTTGAAGATGGTAAGATAAAAGAATTTGCGAAAAATGAAATAGAAATGGTTGATGCAAACATTAATGTTGATATTGATACTTCACCAATCACAAGTTATGCTGATGATGAAAAAGTTGATGCGAAACAGCTTAGACAGCTCGAGGATGACAGAAACAGTTCAACT
>JAEEXX010000196.1 GCA_016287985.1 Candidatus Gastranaerophilales bacterium | reverse complement strand
AGGTGAGACTATAAAAATGTCTGCCAATGATTTAGCAAGAGCGGTTACGCCAATGACCAAATTGTCAGACGCAACGGCTCCGCTTGTTGTTAGTTTTTTGAATAGAAATGAAATTGATTGCAAACCCAATATTTTTGTATGTATTCATACTCCGCAAACGTCTGTAACATTGACGGCAAAGAATATTAATTCTTCTCGTCGATTGTATTTAAAACAATTGCATATTGAAAAATACAAGTTATTTCACGATTTTACCATAGATTTTGCTCAAACCAATATCTCAATATTTATAGGAGAAAACGGCAATGGTAAATCAACATTGATTGAATATTTGACCAAAGTTTTTGCATATTTGTTTGTTAAAGCAGAGGGTAGGAATTTACTTGATGGTATTTATACATTGGGGAGTTTCGTTTTGGAGTATTCGTTAGTAAATGAAAACTCAACAATTAATATAAAGATAGAGAACGAAAGTTCTGTTTTTGCTCCTATAATGTCAATCGGTGGTAATGAACTGAAAAAAATTAACAAGACATATTTGCCTAAAAACATAATTATAAGTTATTCAGGCATAACACGAGAACTGCAAAATGTTGTTGAAAATTATTTTGAAATGCCATTTGTTAAGAGAATTATTCAAGATGGAGACAAATATACCCTAATGCCTTCGTGCAATTTACCTAACAATGATTTCTATTTCTCACGCAGAGAATATTTGTCAGCATTATTTATTTCGTTAATGTTCTCAAATTCAGAAGAATCAAAAGAATTGATAGCCAAGACTGAATTTGACAATTTTAATTGTCAAATTCAATTTGTTACTTTAACACCTGAATATATAAAATCAGAAACCAAAAACAATTTTGCATATGAAGACATCCAAATAGGAGATAATGTTGTAACACGATTTAGAGGAAGGGTTGCACCTCAATTTATGGATATATTAGCACAAAGAGGAACAGAAGATTTAACAATTGATACTAAAACTTATGCATTTGATGGTTTTTCTAATGTTGAGTCGATGTTCAAATTGTTTAAAGAAGATATTACATCTAAACAAGTGTTTGATATACTTTACTATTTGATTCATAATCAATTGTTGGGTAAAATCAATATTGTATGGGGTGAGAATTTAGAGTTTTCATTGGATACCATTTCAGAAGGTCAAAAACAGGAAATAATGACACTTGGTTTGAGTTTAATATTTGATACTCCAAGTACATTATTCCTTTTGGATGAACCTGATACGTATTTACATCCAAAGTGGCAACGCGAATTTATCTCGTCGCTTACCAAGGCAACTGGAAGTGGTGGATGTGCGATGGTGTCCTCACACAGTCCGAGCATTGTTTCTGATGTCAAGAAGGAACAGTTGTTTATTTTGAACAAGGGTAGACTTGTAGAGACTTCATTCAACAACTATGGCAAAGAAGTTAATGAAATACTCATTGATTACTTTGGCTTAGATAGTACAAGAAGTAAATTTGTTCAAGAAAAAATTGACGAATTACGAGATATGATTGCACAAGACGAATATGAACCAGAATCATTTAAGCAAAAATTTGACGATTTGTCGAACTTGGTCGGTGCAGATGATGAAGAACTAACATTAATTAAAATTGATATAAAGAGGAGAAAATATGCTAAAAATAAATAAAGGAGAGCCAATTCCCATATTTCAACAATGGGTAAGCAAAAATAAGACAACCAATTGGGAGGATTTTCCTTCCGATGTGAGTTCAAATGTACGGTTTCATATTTTGAATAACGAACAAAATGAACTTTGCGGATATACAGAATTACCACTTACAATGGATAATTCACATATCGACCATTTTAGAAAGAGAAATGGGATGGGATTCGAATCTCTTACTTTTGATTGGAATAATTTTATAGTAGCCTCAATAGATGATAATTTTGGAGCAAAATACAAGGACAGTAGAAAATCAAAATTAACAAAGAAAGATTATGAACTTATCTTTAATCCTATTGAGTGTGGTATGGACGGTTTTGTTGAATATAAAACTGATGGAAAGATGTGTCCATTGGATGATAACAATAGCAGAGTTCTGAGAACTATCGAGGTTTTTAATCTGAATGACCCTTCATTAAAACTTAAAAGGAAAAAAATAATGCAGAAAGTGGATTCTTGTTATAAAAGTGGGTTCTGCGACGATGACATTAGAGATTGTTTAAAAGATAAAGGATTCCCAAGTGTTGTAGAATGGGAGTTGAAAAACTTGAAAAAAATAGCCTAAAAATTACGCCGAATGCCATTGTAATACGCTCAATCTCCCCCAAAAAATATTAATTGTATTTTTTACAATATTTACAAATCGTTAAATCTCAATCAATTACCTATCGAAAAAATTTTTGAAAAAAAGTTGCTAAAAATTAGGCTGTTAAAAAAAATGATTGTAATTTTACACTCAAAATTTTAACGT
>JAEEXX010000037.1 GCA_016287985.1 Candidatus Gastranaerophilales bacterium | reverse complement strand
ATGAAATTCTGTGATGCAAAACACGTAGGCACGTTTAATGCGAGCGACTCAAGACAGTCCCGCCATCGACACCATTTTAACCATTCTGTACAAAAAATTGTACTCTACAAACTGTATGATGGATTATATCTTACTTGTTTGAATAAACAAAGAGTAGCCATAACAAGCTACTCCTCATTTATAGTTATTTGTTATTTCTATTTACCACTTAAAATCAATAATCTCGCCTTCATCAACAGTACCATTATTATTTTTATCTTCAGCTCGTTGATGACCAAATGTACCATCTGGCTTCATGTATGTTACATCAATTATTGTCATTCTTCGCTCATAGCTACCTGGTGTGTATTCTTCACCAAAGTAAGATACACGTTCTCCACGCCTATTATTGATAGTAATATGTGATGAAAGTTCGTCTGAGTATCCGTCATAAAGAACGCAATTCATATTACGGTCTGTAGTAACAAACTTATCGCTAATTTTCCCATTTGCAGAGTTCAGATTGCTTTCACGCACTCCTGTTGTGTTAGCACCGTGATATTTGTAATTATAACTTGCTTCATTGCTAATGGTTTTATAAGTACTAAAACTTGTACCTACTGTAATCTGTCTTGGTACTACAATAAAATTTTCATCTGGCATAGTATGGCCTCCTTTTTCCTCTAATGTTTACTTGTATATTTATATAAAATATTTTATCCATGAAAAATTGCCCTTTGTATTAAGAATTGTTACGACTACTTTACCATGCCAGTCTGTAGGTCAGTCTGTAGGTCAGTCTGTAGGTCAGGCAATGCCTGACAAAATCTTAACTATACCTTTAAGCCTAAAATCATTCTAATATTGTAATACGTCTGCGTATCCAATTTCATAATCAATATCAGCTTGTGATAAATGTTGAATTTACTACCTAAATTTGTTATAATTTCTTTGCCGTTGGGTTCCCAAATAGTCCCTAGGTCAGGCTTTAGCCTGACAACATAATCCATATAATTACCTCTACATTGCACCTATGCCACGAAGAATACCTATCATACCTTCTGCTGCTATATCATTTGTAACTTTACCATCTTTATTGAAGTAATAGAAATTCATTATGCAAACAGAAATTTTTTTATTCGTAGGCTTTATTCCCATAAAATCGCCATCATGAGTTCCTGTTAAATCCCATTTTACAGCAACTTTATCTTCGTCTGCTACCATATCAGTTATATGCCATTGAACATCCGAAAATCCTTTTCTCATCCAATGAACAACTGATAAATACCCTTTCCCGCCGTGCAAAGGTTCAGTACTTGCAGGAGTATAAAACGGTGCTTTATTATCAACAAGCCCTTCTGCTAGCTTTTCGTCAGCCGTATTTATCATAGTCTCGAACTTTCTCATTAATTCTTTGTTACGTTCAATTAAATTCATATAAGTACTCCTTTATAAAATCCATAATATTACAAATAAAACTTTAAGCACACTTTAATCCTAAGCACATCAGTTTAATGGGAACGGGTCAAAACAAAAATAGTAACCCCACTGAGACCATTACATTACAAACTCACTTTTGCATTAAAAATTGTTTATATACATCAGTAAACTAGAGCATCGACAACTTCTCTGAATGCCCCATTGCCTGAATGTGTTTCGGTAATCTGTATATTCGGAATATCTTTAATCTTCTTTACCGCATCAGGAACAGTAATGGCATATTTAGCATAACAAAGAGAGTCATAATCATTTACATCATCTCCTATATACACATATTCATCTTGGGTCAAGCCATGATGCTCTATTATAGATTTAACTACTTCAAGTTTTATTCTAATATTTTGGTAATTTTCAATTTCAAATTTTTTCGAAAGTATATCAATAGCTTTATTCTTTTCACCAGAAATTATACAAATTTTGTACCCGTTTTTATACAATATTGAAAAACCCATAACATCTTTAAAATTGATTTTTCGGCTCATTTTCCCGTCTTCATTAACATAAACGCAATTGTCAGTAATTATACCGTCGAAATCAGTAATTACCATTTTTATAGTTCGGGGTAATTTTATCATTTTACTCTCCTAAGTTTTTCAATAATAGGTAATTCCCTTTTATAAACAGTCTTTTTCCCGTTCCCAAGCAGTATAGGTACTTGCCTTATATCTCTAACCATATGATACAATCCTGCTGTTTCAAGGCTCGCAGCTTGATCCGAACCCCAATTAGTTCTATCTACAGTTATATGACGTTCGACTGAACAAGCGCCTATTGCTGTTGCCAGAATGGACGGAGTAATTCCCCTTTCATGCCCGGAATAACCTATCGGGCAGTTAAATTCCTCTTTTAAAGTCTGTATGACTTTTAGGTTCATTTCATCCGCATTCGAAGGGTAAGTTGAAGTGCAATGGTATATAATTAAATTCTTTTTGCCCAACACCTTCACTGCATGTCTGATTTCATCCATAGTGCTCATACCGGTTGATAAAAGAATCGGTTTCCCTTTTGAACGCGTATATCTAAGTAAATTGTCGTCTGTTAATGATGCTGAAGCAATTTTATAACATGGAATGTTAAATTTTTCCATAAAATCAACAGATTTTTCATCCCAACACGATGCGAACCAAATAATTCCCTTCTTTTTACAGTATTTATCAATTTCTTTGTACTCTTTTAGACCGAATTCAAGTCCTCTCTTTAAATCACCATTAGTCTTGCCGAAAACACTATGTCTTTCTTTTTCAAGTTCTTCTTTCGTATAAACAATATCGACTGTCCTTTTCTGAAATTTTACAGCATCACAACCCGTCGTAACTGCAATATCTATCATTTTTTTTGCAAGTTCAACAGAACCGTTATGGTTTATACCAATTTCAGCAACAATAAAACAAGGATGACCATCCCCAACAAGTCTGTCAGCTATTCTCACAGATTTCACAAATATCTCCTATTATTAACCTAAATATTTCTTATAAAGTGCATATTCATCGGGATCCACAACATGATTTTCAACGGATTCTTTCCCAACTTCTTGTTCATAATCCGACTCAGATTCAGGTTTTGTAAACAAAGAATCTATAATCCCGTCAGCACTTTTCTCCTCAACCGCTTGTTCCTCACATTTCTGTTCTTCTGGTACATCCTCCGTGGGTTGCGTTACCGTTTTATTATCCATTTTCACAAACTCTTTATGAATTTTAGTCGCAAGTTTTGAAAACCCTATTGAAGGAATCTCGATTTTCGGAATTTCAATTTTCGGAATTTTGATAGTTGGAATTTCAATATGAGAAAATTCCTCTTCTTGCCCATCTTTAGATATAGTACCTAAATCTTTTATCAATTGAATTGTACTTTGGGAAGCACCAATAAGCATTCTTTTTCCGTCAAGTTCAATGACATGAAGAGTTTTGTTATTTCCCAGAGCAGTTGTTGAAATTACGGAAGCTTGGGATTTCGCTATATTGCTTTGTTGCTTCCTAAGAGTATTTGCCCCAAATTTATTGAGTTTTGTATATAAAATTCCTGTTATATAAATCAATAATAGCACTATTAATAATGAAAATATAACAGAAATCAAACTTGGCTCATGACCAATATTCTGTCCTCCTACCAATGATACAGCAGAAGGCTTACCTGAAACACCCGACGCTTCTGCTGTTTGGGCATAGGCAGCAAGCGGATCCGGTAAATCCGGGAGCACTTCAAACTTCTCTGTTGCGCAACAAGCCAGCGCATTTAGCCAGCAAAACACTCCTATTCCGTACTCCAAAAACTTCTTCATTTATTAATACCTTAATTTTTGATATAATTATATCATAAAAAATAAAATTAGGTCTACTTAACATGATTGCAGAAAGCATAACATTTTTTAGTTTTGGATTAAACATAGTCTTACTGACCTTGGCTCTAGTCTTGCATATATGTTTACAAAAAAACAAAAAACGTTATAACAAAATAGATGACTATCTCGGAAATATTACCAAAACGGTTGATTCTGTGAGATATGGAGATTTGACCAAAAAAATAAACACATTTGACTTACCTGATTCCGGCAGTTTAACAGAAAGTTTAAACAGGATGATTGAAACTTTGCATGACAGAGAAACAATGGTCAGTGAATATCAGGTTGAACTTCTGAGGCAAAACCGTGTTCTGGAAGCAATTATTAACTCTCTTTCCGATGGTTTAATAGTAACAGACATCGAGGGTACAATACTAAGAGCTACGGATTTAACAGCACAATGGCTGGGAATAGACGGAACAAAACTTATAGGAAAACACTTGTCAGAATATATTGAAGTGGTAAACAAAAGACCTTTGGCTACATGGAAAGACAATGATATA
Source organism: Candidatus Gastranaerophilales bacterium (assembly GCA_016287985.1). Lineage (GTDB taxonomy): Bacteria > Cyanobacteriota > Vampirovibrionia > Gastranaerophilales > Gastranaerophilaceae > CAG-196. Next base: position 9,308 of record JAEEXX010000037.1, on the reverse strand, counting down.
GTTTTGTTAAACGACAGAGCTTCAAATTTTTCAGCAAGCACCGTGCATCTTAAACTCGAAGATAAAATTCCGAGATACATTGTCATTATAAAAAATATAACCAATCAAAAGGAACTTGAAACTTTGAAAGAAGATTTTGTTGCCACTTTAACTCATGATTTAAAAGTGCCAATAATTGCAGAAACCAACATGTTGGAGCTATTCCTAAATGAAAATTTTGGAAAAATTTCCGAAAAACAAAAACTGGCACTTAAAAATATGCAATCATCAAATAAAGAATTATTGGATTTGGTACAAACCGTACTTGAAACATATAAAGTCGGAAAAATGACTTTGTATAAAGAGAACATAATGCTGAAATCTTTTATCGAAGAAATTATAAAAGAAATGTCACCAATTGCAAAAAAATCACAAAATAAAATTGAATTAATTTCTGATAGAGATATAAGAGTCTTTGCAGACAAATTTCAATTAACCCGAGTTATAAAAAACCTTATTCAAAATGCCATATCATATGGAGTACCTAAAACACCTATAGAAATTACTATAGGAGAGATTCCTCAATACGTTATAATAAAGATTAAAGATCACGGTGCAGGGATTTCAAAAACTGATATTGATAGAATCTTCAACAAGTATTATTCTGCAGCAAAAAAATTTAGGAAGATAGGAACCGGATTGGGTTTATATTTAGCTTTTCAAATAATTAAAGCACATAACGGTGAATTAGCAGTAGAAAGCAAAGAAGGAGAATTTACGGAATTTTGTATAAAAATTCCTGTTTAAATATGAGCAAAATTTTATACGATACAAAATATTTACAGTTGAAAAGCACTGAATCAAAGACGGAACGGCCTTGGGTTTATGCACACAGACCGAATGCTTCCGATGTGGTTGTAATATTACCTGTTTACGGAGAAGAAATTTTATTCTTAATTGAAGAACGACCGCCTTTACAAGCAGAAAATAGGGGTAAATATTGTATTGGATTACCCGCCGGACTCGTTGGCGATGAAAGAAAAGGTGAAACAATAGAAGATGCAATTAAAGCCGAATTAAAAGAAGAAGCTGGGTTATGTGCGGGAAAAATAGAAATAAAAGCTCATAAATCTGCCGGCTCATCAGGCTGTATTTCTGAAACATGTGTTATTGCAATTGCATATATTAATGACAAGACAATTATTTCCAAACCTGTTGACGACGGAGGAGTAATAATTGGTAGAATTTGGGTTAATAAAAAAGATGTTTTAAATTGGTTAAACAAAAAAGACGAGGAAGGCTATGTTATTTCAAGCCATACACTTGGAGCATTATTTTATTTATTTGCGGAGGGAAAAATATGATTACAAGAGGTATCAGAGGTGCTATAACGGTTGATGAAAATACGCCGGAAGCTATAGGAAGCGCAGTTATCAAATTGCTACAGGAAATAGTTAAAAGGAATAATATTGATTTGGAATTAATTTCACATGTAATATTTTCGGCTACATCGGATTTGTACGCAGACTATCCTGCAAAATATGCAAGAATAAATCTTAAGTGGAAGGATATTCCAATGATGTGTTTTAATGAAATGGAAGTTCCCGGTTCTTTGCACAAATGCATAAGGGTTATGGTTGTGGTAAATTGCAGTGAAAGTTTTGAACCCGAGTTTGTATACCTTGACGGAGCAAAAGATTTAAGAAAATGAAAAAAATTTTAGTCGTTGATGATATAGAAGGTTGGAGAAATTACCACTCACAAGTTTTGCGAAATATATTTTCCGGTGATTGTGAAATTCACACCGCAGATTCCGCAAGAGCGGGCTACGATAAATTACTTGAACATCATGACAAACCGTTTGATATTATTATAACTGATTTGCAGATGGAATCCGATTTTGAACCGAAATATGCCGGAGAATGGTTCGTTGAACAAATAAAAACTTTTAAAAATTACTATAAGACAAAAATTATAATTATCTCGGCGACTTATAACATTAATGTTATAGCGGATAATCTTGGTGTGTTTTATATACGCAAAATAACAGCAAGGAACTTCCCTAATTCATACAGAGAACTTGTTGTATAATAATAGTGAGGAATTAATTATGGCAATAAAATCTTGGAATGATTATTTTTTGGATATGGCAAAAACTTGCTCATCCCGCTCGAATTGTTTAAGAGCACAAGTAGGAGCAGTAATAGTAGGACAAGACAAAAAAATCAAAGCAACCGGATATAATGGAACACCGTCAGGTGTGGAATCATGTTATGAAAGAGGGTTTTGCTACAGAATAGAGAACAATATCCCGTCGGGAACCTGTTATGAAACTTGCCGTTCAATACATGCAGAACAAAACGCTATAATTCAAGCCGGTCAAGACAGGTGCCAAGGCGCAACGATGTATATTTACGGACATAATTTTATCTGTATTTTATGCAAACGATTCATTGCACAATCCGGAATTATTGGAGTTTACCTCAAAAAAGATGATAACTCGGATGTCGTATATGTTTCTGTTGACGACATAAAACGAGAGCTTGAAAATCCGGCACCTGTGAAGATTTAGGTTTATTTTACCGCAGGAAATGCATAAATCGTTCCGTCACTATTGCGCCATTTCAACCAACCTGATTTTGGGGTTTTATCCAAATCCATCACTGTCACAAGCGCCCAATTTCCGCTAACTTTTACCAGCTTAATTTTTTTTGCGTAATTGATTTTTGAAATTCCCTGAGAATTGTCTTCACATTGTGAATGCAGCGTGTAAATCTCTTTAGGAGCATTTTTCATAATATTTAACCCGTATTTACGTCCGTATAGGTTGTAAAAATTTATCCAAGGCAAAAACTGCATCTTATCGGTCGTATGTACCCAGCCTTTTGCACCCATTGATTTATCATAAATAACCTCAACCCAGCCTTCTTCGTCTATATCTGTTACATACAAAAAACCAAGTTCTTTTTCATTTAAAAGAAGTGCAAACATATTTACAGGCATGTCTTCCGCATTATACGTAAAGTTGTATTCTTTTATCAAAGGCGAATTCGCTTCCGGAAGGGTACGCAGAACCATATTTTTATCCGTTTGATACAAGCCTATTGCCGATTTCGGCAACGAATCCGTATAAAAGGGCATTGTATCGGCAAATACAGGTAATAGCAACATCATTATAAAAATTATTAATATCTTTTTCATTATTAAGCTCCCACAGAGAACATTTTACATTCCATAAAACGAAATATCAATAAAAAAGTTCTTTCTCTTAACAAAAAACAAATCTGTAACAGTTCAGCAGATTGATTTTCCTGGATTGCTTCGTCGACTTAAAAATCGCTGTCTCCTCGCAATGACGTGGGAGCTGCCCAATTTTGTCATTGCGAGCAAATCTGTGATTTGCATGGCAATCCGGGAAATATACAAATTTTATGATTGATTAATACGGCTGACCTGTTACACAAATCCTCCAATAATATGATTCATTCCAAAATGTACTAATGATTTTAAAAATTTGTCCGTTAATTTTTATGTAACAAGGAATATACATGTTTAAACTATTACCCCAAGAAGAAACCATTCATATCACAAAGTCTAATCCTGCAGAAACAGTTGATTTTCTAAACAAATATATAGAAAACAATGTCTGTGAAAATATGAGCGTAGATATTTCACTAATGAATATTTTAGATGCTTGTTATGTATCCACAATATGTTCCGCAAAGCATTATGTAAAATATCCGAATGGAAAAATTAAGTGGAAAATATCTTCCAAACTCGTTAGCGAGTTTAATTCAAGTTTAGAACTGGGAAACTCGGAATATATTTTATAGTTTATCAGCAGTTTTCTTTCCCGCTTCAAGACCCGGAATAATGAGCGCTACAGGCACCAAACGTCCTATAGCATGCACTATATCGGATTTGGATATATAACTTGCTGCTGCAACATAATCATCAAGGTGAACTGAAAAATCCAGAGCTTTTATTTTTCTTGAACGCCCTTCTTTTTCATTAAACAACCAATTATTTAACTTATTCATGATTACATTTGCCAGAACAACACCAATCGCAACTCCTCCAAGACCGATAAAAGCTCTTATCCACTTAGATTGTTTTTTAAATATTTTATCTACCAAAAGATCAACTGTAAGTATTGGGATAGAGACATTTCCTATTTGCATAACAGATTCACGGAGTTTTGCTTTTCGGTTTTGTTTATTTTTATCAACCGCAAACCCGCCCAGCAGTCCTCCGGCACAGGAACCTACGCCCATTGCAATAATTTCCGGTGCTTGAAAATCAACTTTTGAAAGATAAGAATTTTTTATGTCTTTAAACATTTTTGAAGGTTTTAAGGAATATTTAGCACATTTCGCAAGTACCGCAAGGCTCGCCAGTACTCCAAGAATTGAAGCCCCCGCAATTATTACTTTCTCTGAAGGTTTGTACCCGCTCTCATCTTTATGATGCAAATGCCTAAATTGCGGATTATTTTGTTTATAATCTGCATAACCGGATATTTTATTTGTACTTAGCATAGGGATTTGCATAATATACCTTCCGAGAGTATTAAAACTCCTCAACGGAAAAATTTGCTTAGATGTATAATGAAATGTTATAAAAGTTTACACAGCAGGTGTATAGAATTTTGAAATTTCTTCAAAATATCTCTCAAGAGCTTTGTAACCGTTATATATCTCATTTGTAATTGAAGCATATCTGCTTGCAACAATATATTTGAGTTCTTTTGAACGAATTTGCAAAATTGTGTCCGCATCCTTCCTCAATAACTCATTTGAAGAAGTTGACCATTTTTTCAAATAAGATAACTCTTCATTTATCTGTTTTATGGTTGAAAACTCCAAAGCATTAAAATCATATTTTTGCAATAATTGCCTTTCCGCATTAGTAATTCTGCTTTGAACAGCTTGAAATTTATAAATACGTTTTATAATTACATAGTTATCAGCAATCCTTCTATGTGAATAAGGTACAGAGCTTTTTGCCAATAAAGCGGATGTTGATAATGCAGTAAAAGCATCTTCTTCGCTTGAAAAAGCACTCTGTGCTGGATATACGGTTTCAATCTTCTTACTTGCCACAAAAAACTCCTTTTTAGATTTGCGATTAATTATATACTATATTAATCATTTCAAATTGTCATTAATTTTTTTCTAAAAATTTACGTTCTTAACAGAAGCTCGAAAATGCCCTCGGAATATGTCGGATGAGCAAAACATATTTTCTTTAAATCCGATATTGTTAATTTATTTTGAATGGCAATGAGAAATTCATGTATAAGAGCAGATGCCTCCTTTGAAATAATATGAGCGCCAATTATAAAATTATCTTTTGCAATAATTTTTATAAATCCTTCCGTGGAATCGTCACACCAAGATTTACCAAGTGCAGAAATAGGAATTGTTACAGTTTTACAATCCTCACCACAATCCTGCTCACGAACCCCTACCCACGCAATTTCAGGTTCACCATATATTACCGATGGGATAAGATGCTTGTCGCAATTTATACCCAGAACTAATTGTTTTGCCTGATGTATAGCATAATGTGCAAGCTGAATTTCTCCACAGGAATCCCCTAATACAGTTATATCGGGAACTGTTTGTTTAACCGGTACTCTCCCGACAGCTGAGAGTATAAAATCAGGTGTGATTTCATTTCCTGATTTTAGAAATACTTTCTTATTTTCAATTTTGTCAATAGAATCATTTAAATAATATCTTATTTTATTGTGTTTAAAAATCCGTTCAATTCTCCTTGAAACATCAATATCAGCCATCGGAATCAAATGTTCAGTTAGTTCAACTATGTGTGTATCTACTCCAAAATTAGAAAATATTCTTGCCCATTCTATCCCTATTGCTCCTGAACCGATTATTAAAACTGTTTTTGGTAACTGTTTGAGGTTTAGTGCATCGTCTGAATTTAATATAAAATTATGGTCGAATTCTAATCCATTAATTTCTCTGGGTTCTGATCCGCAAGCATATATGATATTTTTAGCATAATAAGTTGAATCACTCGTTCTTATAGTATTTTTATCTTGAATGAATGCCTCTGAATATACAACCTCTACTCCTGATGTTTTAACTGCATGTTCGAGCGATTTACGAAGTTTTTCAACTGTTTGTGTTTTCTTTTCCATGACTTTTGAAAAATCGAAGTTTTTAATTTCAAAATCTACACCAATATTGTTATTGGTAATATTTTTATACAATTCTGATGAATGGAGAAGAGATTTTGTTGGAATACAACCCTTGTTCAAACATGTTCCCCCCAAAAACTCTTTTTCAAACAATACAACCTTATAACCTTTTTGTGCAAGCATAATTCCCGCTGAATATCCGGCTGGCCCTCCGCCTATAATCCCGTAATCGTATTCCATTTAATCAACTCCCTTAACAAAATTAATTGTAAATTAATTTTTTGATTAAGGCAATTATATTTTCATCGAACCATTATTATACGGATATGGTGTTTTAATCGGTTGTATAGGCTGTGTATTTGGTTTTTTATCTTGGGTTTTTTCACCCTTATATTCATTAATATAAGTTTTTTGAACTATAGAAGCCATTTTGTTTCTTAATATAGGAGTAATAATGTTTGATGCAACAATGCTTGCACCAACCGTAGCGACAGCCGTACCAAGGCTTTTTGCTCTTGTATATTCCTGCATTGGGAAAGCTTTATTATGTTTCATAACTTCTCCGATATTGAAATCTAATTTCCCAATTTTGTCAGCATATTGTTCCGGATATTTTTTAAAATAGTTTCTAACCTTTTGAGGAGCAAGTTTACCTGTAGAAAATAGCTTAGATACAGCGCCCTTCGTCATTTGAGTTATCAAGAAAAATGAACCGATGTTGACTGCTGCATCACTTATTTCTTGGGGAACAAGGAATACTTTTTGCTCCTCTTTAATTTTAGGATTAACACCAATAGCTATTAGTTGCGCAAGTGAGGATAATGTCCAACCTGCGACCCCTGTAAATATAAGCATCTGAGAAGCATCTTCGCTGAATTTTCTGGCTACCCAATTTAATATTTTTTGAAAAGGTTTACTCATTATGCAGCCTCCTTTCCGTTTGTTTCAGCCAATTTGCCCGCTTTTGCAGATTTTGCATTAAATCTGTTTGTCAGGAAAACGGTAAGAGGCGCATCAATTAAGAAATTAGTAAATAACATTACACATAATGCTATACCGGTAGATAGTGCATTTTTGTACGTTCTAAGTTGTTTTGGATTATTGGCAAATTTTTTAACCCATTGTTCAGGGACAAGCCATTTACTATACTTTTTGGTTCCGCTTAAATTTGTCATTTTGTCAACTGCTTGATAGCAAAATCCTCTCACAATAATACCTACAGTCGTTCCTGCGAGTATTTTGGCAATTGTTCTGTTTCGGGAAACGAGTCTTGTTTCCTCATCTACCCTGTGGTTGTAATAATCAATAGCCGGTTGGGTTAAAAGTGCAGTAGTGCCCATAATTAATCGGTTTACATCAGGTCTTGACAGAAGTATGTCAAGCTTATCTGTTTTTGATGAACCATCTCCTAATGTCTTTTCGGGTACAGCGTCTAATAACTTTTGACCAATTTTCTCTCTAAATTTTTCCCATGCGCTTTTAGGCGGCTTATTTGATTTTGGTTTACCGCATTTTCCCTGCATGGAAATATTGTAATTGTAATAATTCGTTTGAATATTCATAACACTACTACCCACATGTATAAAAACATTTTGCGAGTGAGAATTGACAAAATTTTGACAAATTTAAAAAAAATGTTACTTTTGTTAACATAAAAACAATGCTGGAAATACATAAACCATTTTAAAAAGAGTTTGTAAAAAAAAGAGAGTTTCTCTCAAACTTTGCATGTTTAATTCCGGTTTAAATATCACCATCACCCCCTTGTTTTATGTAGTGTTTATGTTAGCATGGTGACATAAGGAGATATATAGATATGAAAAACTATGAATTATTAACGATTTTTAAACCAAGTCTTGATTCTGAAGAATTGGACAAAGAAATTGAAAAAATTACAAAAGAAGTTAAATCATATAAGGGTTCTGTAAATTCTGTTGACAAAATGGGACGTAAGAAACTTGCTTATGATGTACAAAGCTACAGAGACGGATATTTTGCTGTTATGAAACTTTCTGTACCTGCAGAAAATGTCGTTGAGTTCAAGCGAAATCTTAAACTCAATGAAAATGTTATCAGGTTTATGTTTATGGAAGAAGCTAAGAAAGCTCAAACAGTTTAAGAGGTAAATTTATGACATTAGCAAAAGCTGTAGTCACTGGTTCTGTATTTAGAGCCCCGGAGAAAAGATTTACGCAGAATAATGTTCCTGTCTCATCCTTTGTATTGAATATCGGTGAAAAAGAAGAAATGCTCATTCGAATTGTTGTCAAAAGACAATCTTTGGATGAGATAGTATCTGAAATTTCACAAAATGACAGGGTTCTTGTTGAAGGCAGATTGCAAATTAGTACCGTCAAGAATGAAAACGGAACAGAAAGACGTGTTTTCGAAATAGATGCTAATACTATTGAATTAATGGGAGCTGGTGCACCTCGAATGGCATCTGCAAGTACTTCTTCTGAAGATATTGTTAAGTTCTCGCAGGAAGAATTTTCAAACGAATTAATCGGCGAAGAAGAGATTCCGTTTTAAATGATTATCAGACGTGTTAATTTCAATAGTCCGCAGCTGTCGCATTTAAAAGCAAATAGATGTTACGATAAAAATTTGATTTTAAAGCCGGCTGCCCATAACAGAAAATCACAACATATTGATGATATGTATTTATCGATGATAAGACAAAAAAAACAAGCAGCAAATTGTCTGAAAGTGTATGAACAATGGTGGGAACAAATAAAACGATTGCAAGATGAAGAAAAAGATATTGTGATAATGTTTATTGAACATGCTATAAACCGAAAATTTACACCGGAAGAAAAAATACAATTAAAAAAAACTATTGTAGTATAAATAACAAATAATAAGGCTAGAAAGGCAAAAAAAGAAAAATGGCAAAACAAGATTTAAATGACAGAAAAAAGCGCAAAACATGCAGTTTTTGTGCTGACCATGTTGAGAGCATCGACTACAAAGATGCTGCAAAACTTAAGAGATACTTGACAGAAGCAGGCAAAATTATTCCACGCAGAGTCACAGGGAATTGTGCAATGCACCAGAGAATGATCGCAAAAGCTATTAAGCAAGCCAGAGAAGCTGCTATTATAGGCTATGTTTTTGATTAGTATTTGAATTAGTTTTTAGGGGATGACAAAATTTTGTCATT
>JAEEXX010000195.1 GCA_016287985.1 Candidatus Gastranaerophilales bacterium | reverse complement strand
TGCTTGAAAAGAATATTGATTCAACCTTTGTTTCATTGTTACGCAACAATGGAATAAAAGTTAAATAGTTGACAAAAAACAAGTATATATATGGGAAAAAAGTTATTTTATTATAGTGAAAAAACAAATTGTTTTGTTCATATATTACACCTGAAATTGCCGATAGCATCCAAAGAGCTAAAAGTAAAATAACAGTTTTTGCTTTGTTTTTATTATTTATATATTTAAAAAAAATATACACATAAAACAACGCGTATAAAATCGTATATAATATTTCTTCACTTGTCATTTCTGTTGTCGAATTATTGTTTTACAAACAAATGAAAGTTTCAAATACTTACTATTGTTATCTATATTTTGTTGAAGCAAGGAGATTAACTACTTTCATCAATAAAGTCCATGTTATAACATTATAAGAGAAAACATAGTAAAAAAAATATTTAATATTTTTTGAGAAAATGTTTTTCATTTTCATACGAAAAACTTTTGCCTCTTTTTCATTATAACTAACCTTTAAAAAACTTAGATAAATATCTGTAACAGCTTTATTATAATCTATTTCATAAGTTGAATATATAACATTATAGTATATTGAAAAAAATTTTTTTATCTCAAAAAATGATTTTATTATTTCTATTTGTCGTTCAATATCCAAACTATGACATGCAGAATTATCCAAAATTCTATATACACTAGATTCAAAATCAAGAAATTTAATTTTTGATATTTGTGCATAATATAACCACATCGGATAATCGCCCATAAGCCAACAATGCGTTGATGGTTGAATTTCTTCCCTATACTTTTCCTCTATATTTTTTCGATAGCATACCGTCAATGTAGGAATACGATTCCCATTTTTAAGTAAATCTTCGAAACCGTCAATAGTTTCGCCAAAAGATTGTTTAAAAAATTTATTATATTTTTGAACAAATTGTCTAACTTTTGTATAGCACATTCCATACTCCTCGTTTTCCTCCAAAAAATCCACTTGCATCTGTAACTTCCTCTCATCAATCCAATAATCATCCCCTTCACATAATGCAACATATTTGCTGTTATTATACCACTTTGCAAAATATGGAAGTTTGGGTTTCTTACGATAATGATTATACTTCAAATACAAAACAGCAAAATAACAATTCTCATTAGTTTTATGTCGCCCGAAAGTCATGACATAATTATCTGTTTCGCCCGTTTCCGACAAATCAAAATTTGTATCAAAATACTTTTTGATAACTTCTTGTTCTCCATCTGTGCTTGCGTCGTCAACAATTATGCAAACAAAAGGAAAATTGGTTTTCTGTATACAAAAACCGTTCATCGCGTCTTCTATATATGCGTGATGATTGAAGGTCATACAACGGATGCAGACCATATATGTATATTGAGAATCCATGTTGTGTTATATGCTTCTGAAAAAACGTTTCTCCTTCTCCTTGAAATACTTCTCAATTTTTACATATTTCCTATTCCAAAAATTGAAGAAAGGTTTTTCAATTAGTATTATCCTTATGAAATCAATAATTGAACATGCAGCAAAAACACCTATTACACATACTATTACATAAATAGGCATACCATAATGACCTACATTGTCCAACGTGTCTTTCCAAAGCCACTGCCGCATTGTGTCGTTGTTGGCATGAATGAGCAAAACTCCGAATGTTGTTGATGCAACGGCATTTATAAAACCATTGTAAGGTAACTTCAAGTTCTTGAAAAACAAGAACGCAAATATTCCTGTTAAAATCGCTAAAAACGCATTTGAATCTGTTACAAAATAGAACGAAGATTTTCTCAACCAAGTGCAGACCAAAACACTTGACGCCGATAATACAACCGATAAGAAAAATATAAATCCACAAAACCTCAAATTTGACATCCATTTTTTCGGATAAAGTCTTATGTACGAAGATATTACGTATAAGACCATAAACCACGAAACATAATTCATATCAACTCTATGAATCGTGCCGAACAAAATGTAGGTTAACGAACATATTACCAACAAGTAAATGTGTTTTTTTTCGTCGAGGTTTCGTATGAGGACGTTCAAAAATGGAATGAACAGATAAAACAATATGAAACATCCTACAAAATTTTGTTCAACAGACCATACTGGTACAAATTGTTTAAGAATAATTTTCCATTCAAATGGCTGATAGTCAGATAAAATAAAAATCAATCCGATAATTATTTTGTAAAACATTATTTCAAAAATGAGTTTCAAAAATTTTGTTGCGGTAATTTCGGATTTGCACATAAAATAGCCTGTTATCAAAACAAAGCAATTGATTCCGATTTTCCCCCATGCACCCACCAGCAACAATAATATAGAATCCGCAGAAAGAGGATTTGCATTAATAGGACCGTCGGATGCTGTCAACCCTGAATTAACGACATAATGATGCGCTACAATAAGCAGCATCGTCAAAATTCTGAAAAGTTCAAGGTTTGAATCCCTGAGTTTCTTGGTTGCAGTCGGATTAT
>JAEEXX010000194.1 GCA_016287985.1 Candidatus Gastranaerophilales bacterium | reverse complement strand
CAACTTCACGATATTCACTATATTAAAGTAGAGACGAAGAAATCGAATACAATGCTGATAGAATATATGCCCAAAACAATATTAAAGAATGGCAAATTGAAGATTTGAGTGATGATGAATATAATAGACATATTAGTTCCGCAATAAGTGAGTGGAAAATACGATTTAAAAAGCATAATAGAAAACTTAAAGGTAATGATGATGAATCATTAATTAACGAAACCGCTTGTGATATAGTAGATGAAGTTAAAGAAATACGTGGTAATTTTGGTGCAAACGATGCGAGATTCGATAACGGCGTGTATTGGATGCTTTCAGACGAGCCGACTATTGGGTGGCGCAAAGATTGGGAAAAATATAAAAGCGAACCGAAATGAATAATATTTTTTACACATATAATAATGAAGCGATTGCTTGTTGCGCAATCTATTCCGTAGTAAAGAGACTAACAAAAATTTCTGCGGCAACAATCAGTATAATTCTACCGTTTTTGCTAAATGATCGTATCGTAGAAAAACTTAACTCTACCGAATCTGACAATTTATTGGATTTTGTTACTCAAAACAGGAAATTATTTCTTAATTTTAATGGTAGATTTATGGCATTTCTTCCAATTACCATCAATTCAGTTGTTTTATTGAAGGACTTCGGTTTGATAAAATTTGAAAATAATAATCATATTGTTTTAAAAAAAACAGATGAAATTGACTTCTCCAAATCAGGTGTAAGATTGCTTCGAATCCTCTCTGCATCTAAAAAGTTTGCTCATATGTTGAAAAGCACCGATATAGTCATATTGTTTAATGATTTAAGAATTACGCTATGAAGTTTATTATACACGAAATAAAAATGTGGTTCAATGACAAGAATGTTAGACCACAATCATATCTATTTGAAGCAAACAAGGTCAATGTCATTATTGGAGATAAGCATAAAGGTAAATCATCCATAATGCACATTATTGATTATTGTCTAATGACAAACACCCCTAGAATCCCGGATGATATAGTTAATAAGGTATCATGGTTTGGTATGATTTTTACAATAGGAAGTAGTAGATATGCTATTGCAAGAAAATCACCGATGGTAAAAAGTGATTTGAAGATGTATTATTTTAATCAAAATGGAGTATTCCCCGAAAACAACGAAGAACCAAAATCAAAACCTAATAACATTGATGCCATTTTAACAGAGGCTTTTAATATCAAACCAAACCAAGGCGAACTTAATTTGTCCTTAGGCATCATTTTTAGGAATTTTCTTGCTTTTTGTAACATTTCAGAAGATTATATTAATAGAGCACGCGACATAATTGATTTCAAACATTATGCAATTGATAACAAAAATTTTGCAAATATTTTTTATCCTGCAATAGGAATTGATATGCAATCAAATAATAGAACGACAATTATAGAAGAAGAAATCACAAAAGTTAAAAATGAAATTAATAAACAGAAAAATGATTTAAACAAATATAAAGAAGAATTATCTCAATTATATTAGTTTTGCCAAGCAAATGAATTAATCGAAACCAACGATTCCTTCAATTTAAGTGGAGATCAAATGCTCGAAGAAATTGAAAAATCGTACAATAAAATATCTAATGTTTTGAATGAGGACAAAAAAGATATTGACGAACTTATTAAAAGGAAAAACGAATTAGAATTACGCATTAGATCTTTTGAAAGATTACAAAAGGAATATAAAAGGACCCTTGATAATGTCCACAACATTGCAGATAGTTTACTGCCTATCACAATATTGAAAGAAAAATATGCAGATCAAATTTGCAATTTTTATGACACAATGTCTTTTGTTGATATGCTAAACCAATCCTTGTTAAATATAAAGCAAAGACTTGATGATATGCCCAAGGACATATCTGATATTGAATATGAAATAACAATAGATCAATATAAGAACGAATTATCTATTATTACTGCCGCTATTGATAATTTGGAAAAACGCAAAACAATTGTATTAGCAACAGACAAATTGATTGCTTTTGGACAGATGAAATATATGTATTCTCAACTGATTCAAAAGATACCATTGAATAATGATGAAATAAGCAAACTAGAAAACATGCTGCGAACACTGTACAATGATTTCAAGAATGCAAAAGAAGAACATAATAGTATTGTCAAAGAACAACATTTCAAAAGGAATGAGTTAAATAACTCTATTACGTACGTAATCAAGCAATTTGAATATTTGAACACCTTTTATAAGAATATTAAATTACAGTTTGACCCTTTCTTAAAAGAATTACAGCCTTATGATGGTAATTCCTTTAAAGCCAATACAGGCAGTGCTGCTGTCCATGTATTCTTTAATTTGGCATTTTATTTAGGCTTTCATAGACATTGTTTAATGGTAAAATCTCTCCATATCCCAAGTTTCTTAATCATAGATCAACCCTGTATGCCATTTCTAAACACAGATGATGACAAAAAACAAATGGATAATATTTTTAGAATCTTAAATACTGTTATGG
>JAEEXX010000036.1 GCA_016287985.1 Candidatus Gastranaerophilales bacterium | reverse complement strand
GGTTCAATTACAGGTGTAAATTCGAGAGCAAGCGGAATTAATCTTGATTTTAGGAAATTTGATAAACTGTATGAAGGCTATGAATTTTCACCAATCGTTTTAGAAGGTAAAGATGTATTCTCTCGTTACAGGGCACGTATTTTAGAGCTCGGTGAAAGCTCAAGAATCATAAAACAAGCAATTGAAGTAATAAAGATGAATCGTGAATTCAAACAAGACTTGTTAAATCCGCTGACATTAAAATTGCCCGAAGGTGAATATTATTCACAAATTGAAGCGCCCAGAGGATTGGCAAGTTGTTATATTTTATCTGACGGTCAAGATAAACCCTATCGACTCAAATGGAGAACAGGCTCCTATTATTCTGTAAATCTTTTAAGAAACCTTCTGGTAGGAGCTTACCTTAATGATGCAATTGCTATAGCCGGATCTCTTGATATTATATTGCCGGAGGTTGATAAATAATGAATTATTTGTATTTTTTATATATTGAATTTTTATCAAAACATAATATTCCGGAGATAGTGGGAGATATTACATTCTTTTGTATTCCTATAACAATAATTTTCATTGTACTTTTAATAGTAGTTTTGGCACTGGTTCTTGCGGAAAGGAAGCTTTTGGGTTGGTTTACTCAGAGAAAGGGACCAAACAGAGTTGGAGTGTGGGGATTACTTCAAACAATTGCCGATGCATTTAAGCTTTTATGCAAAGAAAACATTACTCCAAATGGTGTTGACAGATTTTTATTTAACCTTGCTCCGATTCTTATGTTTACGCCTGCACTTGTTGTTTTGGGAATTATACCCTACAGTTCTGAATTCAAATTCACAGAGTTTGGAACAAATGCTTTAGTATATGTTATTTTTGCCGCTTTTCCCGTAATAAGTATCTTGATTGCAGGGTGGTCAAGTAACAATAAATACGCATTAATGGGAGCAATGAGAAATATTTCACAAATTCTTGCATATGAACTTCCTATAGCATTTTCACTGCTTAGTATTATAACACTTGCTTCGTCAATGAATCTTACGGAAATTATGTTTGCCCAAAGCTCACCATACGGAATATTTGGGTGGTACTGGATACCGTGTTTTATCGGATTTTTAATAATGTTTATTTGCATTTTAGCAGAATTAAATCGTTGTCCTTTTGACTTACCGGAAGCTGAAAGCGAACTTGTTTGCGGATACAATACAGAATACTCAGGAATGAGGTTTGCTCTTTTTTATTTTGCTGAATATACTCTGCTTTTTGCAAACGCTTTATTTATTTCAGTACTATTCTTCGGTGGCTTTCTTTCTCCATTCGGAGAATATATTTCTATCATGCTTCTGCCTGAAAAAGTAGGAGAAATTTTAGTTTATTTTGAACAAGTATTTTGGTTATTTTTAAAATCATTTTTTGTAATATTTGTAATAATTTGGATTCGTGCAGTATTTCCCAGAATGGCCGCTTTTGATTTGTTAAAATTCTCCTGGAGTGTACTGCTTCCATTATCAATATTCAACCTCTTTTTAATGGTTATCGTTAAATACTTAACGGGAGGTGCTTATGCGTAACTGTTGTAATAGCATAAAGGGGCTTGCTTTAAGTATGTTAACAGTATTTAAACATTTATTTAAAAGACCTGTTACGCTAGAGTATCCTGAACAAAGACTAACACCGCCGGAGAATTTTAGAGGTGAACCTTTTGTTAAAGACTGTATCAAATGCATGACCTGTACAAAAGTATGTCCGTCGGGTGCAATAAAAATCACGGAAGACAAGTTTTATATTGATTTAAATAAATGTATTTTTTGCGGCAATTGCACATACTATTGTCCTGTAAAAGCCATTCAAATGAGTGCTTCTTACGAACTTGCTTCTAAGGACAAACATGATATGAATTTGGTTTATGATATATCAAAGAAGGGAGGAGAAGAATAATGGAAACTTCAATAATTTTTTATTCAACCTCTTTTCTAATAATTATTTTCGGAATACTTACAATTGCACTCAGAAATATTTTTTATTCTTTACTGTCTGCAATATGTGTATTTTTTCTGACTGCTATATTTTTCTTTCTTCTGGGTTCGGAATACAATGCCGTTATACAACTTGCAGTATACGGATTTGCTATACCGATAATTCTGGCATTCGGAATTATGTTTACGAATTTCAGAGCAACAAGACGGCGCAAAAATAAAAACTCCGATTATGCAGTGGTATTAACCGGAGGAATATTTATTATGGCAGTAATATATTTAATTTTGGTATCAATTGTTGTTGTGCCTGAAGGATTCCACAATGGCATATTATTCGACATTGAAATGAATACATATTATAACTTCGAAATCTTTGCAAAAGGGATTTTTGGAAAATATGTATTTGCATTTGAATTAATATCAATAATTTTAACTATTATTGCAGCAGGTTTAACAATGATTAAAAGAGGAGAAATAAAAAAGTAATATGATGGACATAGGACTTTATCATTATTTATTTATGGGGTTATTCCTTTTTATTCTTGGACTTTCGGGTTCTATTTTGTGTTCAAATATAATAAAAATTCTGATATGCATAGAAATTATGTTGACGGGTATAAATATCAATTTCGTTTCATTTTCCAAGTTTTGTGGAGGAATTGATGGTTCCGGTTATGTAATTACACTATTTTATACAGGAATAGGTGCTGTAGAATTGGCTGTTGCACTGTATATTTTCTATTTTATGTATACCAAAAAACAGTCAAGCAAACTTGAAAAATATGGAGATTTGTAATTTTGGCAGAAATGATTTCTGATATTTTATATTTAACACTTTTATTACCGCTTTGGATTTTCCTTATAGTTATGCTGGGACGATTTTTTTCCGTTTATGTCAACAAGAAAATAATCCATGGTATATCTCTATTTTCATCAGCATTCGGAGCTGTTTCTTGTTTGGGATTGTATAAAATATTTACGTTAGGAACAGTATATGAAACCTCATTCCCGATAATTAAAATTAATGATTTTGTCATATCATGCGGAATATATATTGATAGAATTTCAGTTATTTTTGCAACAGTATTGTTTGCTGTAAGCTTTTTTATTCAGCTTTTTAGCATCTCACATATGAAAGATGAAAAGAAACAATACCGTTTTTGGGCACTAATAAATCTGTTTAATTTTTCGCTTGCCGGCCTATTTTTCAGTCCCAATCTTTATCAAACATATGTTTTTTGGGAAATTGCAGGAATTATTTCTTATTTATTGATAGGATTTGAGTATTATATAAATCAAAAATCAAAAGCCTCTGCCAAAGTATTCATAATGAATCGTATAGGTGACACGGCCATGATTGGTGCAATAATAATATGCTCATATATTATGTACGAGTATGCTCCGGCAAAAAGCCTGACGACACTCGATTTTTATGACTTAAATATAATATCGACATTATTTTCTGCATATACATCAACCGCACTTTTCATTACTGTTTGCCTGTTATTCCTAATCGGAGCGTCGGTGAAATCCGCACAAATACCTTTTTACACATGGCTCCAAGATGCAATGGAAGCTAAATTACCTGTAAGTGCACTTTTGCATTCTGCAACATTAGTTGCTATCGGAGTCTATATAATAATCAGACTCATGCCATTCTTTACATTCAGCGATATACTTTTAAAAATACTGGTCGTTATTGGGTTGTTAACAGCTATCATTTGCTCTTTATGCGCATGTGCACAAGATAATCCCAAAAAAGTCCTCGCTTATTCAACCTCAGCACAAATTGGTTTAATGTTTTATTCTATCGGGTTATTAAATATTAAAGCTGCTATTTGTTTGTTTTGCGCACATGCAGTTACAAAATCATTGTTGTTTATCACCTTGCCGAGAAATAATGAAAAGTGGAATTATTGGAATGCATTTGCTTTTGCAATAGGAAGTCTTTCGTTAACCGGATTAATTCTGACGGGAACATTATCGAAAGGATTGCTAACTTCCACATTAAGCACAAAATCTTTAATTATACTAAGCATAATAGTACTTTTGACCGGATTCTATATAACACGATTGGGTTTAATGCTATGGTACAAAAATGGAATTACTAAAGATAAGCCGGATAAAATCGAATTCATAGCACAAATAGGATTATTAACACTAAATATTGCGCTCAGCTTATATATGTGGAAATTTACCAAACATTCATCTGGGATAACATACTTAACAGGAGGATTTGGCTGTCTTTTAGCTTATATTTTATATTTAAAACATGCCTTTTACAAAATACCTGTAATATATACTCTCTGTTATAACGGATTTTATCTGGATGATTTTTATACAAAGTTTGTGAGAAAAATATACAATACCTTTTCATGCCTGTTGGCAAAATTTGATTCAGATGTTTTGGACAACTATTCCATAATAAAATCATCAACAATATATTGTGTAAAACTTGTACACAATATTGAAGAAAATGTTATGAATCGCATAGTAAGTCTTGTAGCAAAATTTGTAAAGGATATTTCTGAAATTGATTTGAGAGGACAAACCGGAAATATTCAGCAATATAATTTGTATGCATTTATAATGATTACATTAATTACAACTTGTTTACTTATTGTTTATACTGCTATAACCACATATTTTTAGGGAGTAATAATATGGATATATTTATTTCAATACCGTTTATAATATTTTTGCCGATGATTGCTTCATTTTTTGTAATGTCACCTTTATTTACAAACAATGAAATTGCTGTTCGGCGCTTCACAAAGAGTATTTTGGGATTTCATCTTTTATACCTGGTATTTATGCTTGCAGTGTTTGATCCGAATATCCCCCATGTAAGTAAAATAAGCTTTTGGGGAACAGACTGGATTCAAACATTAGGAGTCCAATTTGGATTTCAAATAGACGGAATAAGCATGATTTTAGTGTTGTTAACATCATTTATATTCTTTATGGCTTCAATTTCCAGTAAAATGAATATAAGAAAAAACCACAAATTCTACTATTCAATGTTATTACTCCTTATGTCTGCCGTACTCGGAATTTTTACTGCAAACGACATGTTTGTTTTCTTTATGTTTTGGGAACTTGAGCTTATTCCGGCATATTTTCTTATAGGTGGAGATTATTCAATTGAACCGAATGCTGAAGCTAAAAAATCAGCAATCAAATTTATACTGTTTACATTTTTAGGCGGTATGTTTTTACTTTTAGGTATTCTGATAATTCACTACTATAGCTATGTATCAACACAGGTATTATCAGCATCATTTAATGATATTATGGCTTTTAGGATTCCGAAATCGGTACAGCTACTGGTATCAGTATGTTTTTTAATCGGATTCGGGGTAAAACTCCCAATTATACCGCTCCATACCTGGCTTCCTGATGCACATACCAATGCACCTGTGCCGGTCAGCATGATTCTTGCCGGAATTCTGCTTAAAACCGGAGCATACGGAATCTATAGGTTTAATTACCAGATTATGAATGAAGCATTTGGTTGGATTGCACCAATTCTTGCGATTCTTGCATTGGTAAATATTATATATACTGCTTTTATAGCATACGCACAAGTTGATATTAAACGTATAGTTGCATACTCCAGCATATCTAATATGGGTTTGATTCTTCTAGGACTGTGTGCTTTAAATAAAATCGGGCTTCAAGCATCGGTATTTCATATGATTGCTCACGGTTTAACAACTGCCGGCTTATTCATGATATGCGGAATCGTTTACCTGAGGTGTAAAACCCGTGATATTAATTCATTAGGAGGAATTGCTGTTTATATGCCAAGGCTCTTCGGTTTTTCAACGCTAATTATTCTGGCATCTGTCGGTATTCCTGCTTTTGCACCATTTATCGGTGAAATTTTAACAATAATATCAGCTATGTTTTCGAATTTAAGTATAACCCTAAAAATTGCTTCAGTTCTGGCGCTTCCGCTCTTGATAATCAGTTCTTGCTACATGTTAAAGTTTTTACATTGCGGGTTTATGGGAGAAAAACAAGAAGTATTTTCAAAAATCAACGATATAACAACACACGAATTTATAGTTTTGGCAAGTATTACTGCCGCACTCCTGATTTTTGGAATATTTCCGAATGTAATTTTAGGAATAATCAGATAAGGAAGGCAACATATGATTAACGATCTCTTTAATATATATCTTCCACAGTGTTGCTTAGCGATATTTATATTTATTCAATTATGCTTTGCAATGTTTACATCACCAAAGATTTATAAAGATGCAAGGTTTGTTTCAATCCTAGGGATTTCGTTAAGTATTATGCTTTTATCTACCGTTCAAACTGAACCACAATATTTTGGATTCAGAAATTCTATAATGTCTGATAGTTATACCCTATTATTTCATTTCGCAATACTGCTGTGCGGATTTTTTATTGCTTTATTGTGCAAAAGCGACGATGCCGGGCAAAAACAGCATGCATACACGTTTCAAGCGCTTCTATTAACTGCTATTTTCGGAGGACTAAATATTGTTTCCTCAAATGATTTTCTGACCCTTTTTATATCAGTAGAACTTATGGCATTTCCAACATACTTTATGATAGCTTCTACAAAAGGATATCACTCCAAAGAAGCATCCTTTAAATATCTGATCACAAGCGCCATATCTACAGGAGTATTTTTATTTGGAGTCTCTTATCTCTACGGGCTAACTTCTTCTTTGAATTTTTCCGAGATATATGAAGCATTGCTTGATACTGAACCTTCACTTTTGTATTCTTTTGCCGCTATAATGATTGTTATAGGATTAATTTCAAAATTAGCTGTATTTCCTTTTGCTAACTGGATAACAGATGTATATAAAGGGACCGAATCATCTGTTTTAATGTATCTTTCTACCATTCCTAAGCTGGCAATATTCGGTATTATATGCAGATTGATGGTATTCTCACTATCATACAGCTTCGAATTACCGTTTGTAATAGCGATAATGTCTTTAATTACAGCCTTTTGGGCAAACACATTTGCCATAAGAGAACAAAATGTGAAAGTAATTTTAGCTTGTTCATCAGCAGCTAATGCAGCTTATGTACTTACCGTAGCCTGCTTGGTTTCAGTTTATAATATTTCCACTGTCATATTTTATTTAATATGCTACGTAATTATGAACCTTTTTGTTTTTTCCTTTATTAATATTATTGAAAAAGAAAGTATAGGCATGAACGTAGATGATTTTAAAGGTTTATTCCATGATAATCGAATGTTAACTATAGCGTATACAATTTCTATAATTTCACTTGCAGGATTTCCTATTACATCCGGATTTATATCTAAAATATACTTATTCTCTGCTATCGCACATTCGGGGCTAATATTTTTACCGTTCTTACTTGCATTACTTTTATTGATGGTCGTAGCATTATTTTATTATCTAAAATTAATTTTACCATTATTTGACAAAAATGAGACCAATAATAAGTTACTAAATGCAACATATTCACAACAATTTGTATTAGTAATAACAACCGCAGTTACTATATTAGTTGGAATATATCCTGAGAAATTGATAGAACTATGTAAGTATATTGCATACAATATCTAATAAATAAGTATCGCTTGCCTTTAAAACATGTTTGTAATACGATTTTACTGGTTTTATAGCTTAATAGGTTCGCCCTAGTCTCTATAAAATTGATTAGCCGAGATTGTTTCTAAGTTATATTAATAAAAACTTATTTACTTATTCACGGATTCAATTTTATAAGATGGAGATATAAAGCCCGTAGTAAAACACATTTAAAACAAAAGGAGACAAAAGATGTCAACAGCATCACTTATCGAATTACTCGAGGCAGGTGTACATTTCGGACACCAAACACAACACTGGAACCCCAAAATGAAGCCGTATATTTACGGAGCAAGAAACGGAATCTATATTTTAGATTTGAGAAAAACTACAGATTTACTCGATGCAGCCTATGAGGCAGTAAGAGAACAAGCTGCAAGAGGTAGAAACGTACTTTTTGTAGGTACTAAAAAACAAGCGGCTGAAGTTATTGCAGAAGAAGCTACAAGAGCAGGTGCATACTACATCAACAGAAGGTGGTTAGGCGGTATGTTAACTAACTTTGAAACAATAAGAGGTAGAGTTAACAAATTGAGAGAATTAGAAGACTTCATTTCTTCCGGCCACGCAGAGAAATTACCTAAGAAAGAACAGGCACAATTGAACAGACAACTTGCCAAATTAAGCAAGACTTTAGGCGGTATCAAAGAAATGAGAGGTCTGCCTGACATTATATTTATTGTTGATCAAGCAAAAGAAGATATTGCTATTGCGGAAGCCAATAAACTTGGTATCCCTGTTATTTGTTTGGCTGATACGAATGCAAATCCTGACGGAATTAACTATATCATTCCGGGTAATGATGATGCCATCCGTTCAATCAAGTTAATCGCGTCAAAGCTTGCTGATGCTGTACTTGAAGGTAAACAACTAAGAGAAAACAATGCTAACAAAAAATCAAAAGTTGAAGCTGTTACAGCCGCAGATGCCGGTGTAGAAGAAGCTGAAGCAGCAAATGTATAGTTTAAAGTTAATAGGTTAATAAGAGCAAAGTTAATAAGAAAAGTATAACTTTCTTATTAACTTATTAACCTCACTCTTATTAACTTCAAAATAAGGAGAAAATAAATGGATATTACAGCAACTATGGTAAAAGAGCTTCGTGACAGAACAGGTGCAGGTATGATGGATGCTAAAAAAGCACTTGTAGAAGTTGACGGAGACATGGATAAAGCAATGGAAGTACTTCGCCAAAAAGGTATTGCTTCTGCTGATAAGAAAATGGGGAGAATTGCAGCTGAAGGCAGAGTCGGTTCATACGTTTCTGATTCAGTAGGCGCTATGATTGAAGTTAACTGCGAAACAGACTTCGTAGCTAAAAATGCCGAATTTATTGAATTAACAAACAATTTAGCAGAATTAGTTGCTAATGCGAACCCATCAGATGTAGATGCATTGCTAAACACAACATGTCCTAAATGCGGAAAAATTGTTGCAGATGCAATCAAAGAAAAAATAGCTTCAATCGGTGAAAAAATTACCGTTAGAAGATTCGTAAGATATGAAGGAAATACTGCAACATATATTCACAACGGTAAAATCGGAGTTCTTCTTCAAACAGATAACAAAGATGATGTTTTAGCAAAAGATATTTGTTTGCATATTGCATCTTCAGCCCCGGAATTTGTTTCCAGAAAAGATATTCCGCAATCAGTAATTGATGAAGAAACAAGAATTGAAATGGGTAAAGAAGATTTGGCTAAGAAGCCGGAACAAATCAGAGCTAAGATTGTTGAAGGCCGTGTAAATAAATTAATGGCTCAAAGATGTTTAATCGAACAGCCATTTGTTAAAAACCCTGATCAAACAATTGAACAATTGATTTCAGGTAAATTATCAATTCTTAAGTTTGACAGATTTGTACTTGGTGAAGGCCTTGAAAAAAGAAACGATAATTTTGCAGATGAAGTTATGAGTCAGTTGAACAAGTAATTTTTTATAATGTAAAAAAAACGGGCGATTTAAATCGCCCGTTTTTTATTGAAATTTTAATTATTTTTGGGAACCAAAACAGAAATTACCGCATTATTAATATTCAGGTATTTTTTAACGGTTTCAAGCAAATAATCTGCGGTGATTGATTCACATGTGGGAATATATTCTTCTGCCAAATCTAAATCATCACAAACTGTCATATAATAACCAATCGATTCTCCAATTTCGGAAACTGTTTCGGCCTCACAAGCAAAATTAGATTTCAATTTTTTCTTTGCTTTATTCAATTCCCGTTCAGAAATTCCCTCTTTTAGCTTTTCAATTTCCTGTTTAACAAGTTCAATGGCTTTTTCCTTGTATTGCGGATTAAAGTTTGCCTGAACAAAGAAATTACTTCCGTCACGGAAAGAATAATTTTCTGTATCAATCATGTTGAAAATGTTTTCGTCCATGTTTTCAACCAAGTTGACATAGAGTCGTGAACTGGTACCTTCTCCCAATATAACGGAGAGCATTTCAAGTGCAATCAGGTTTTTTAAATCTCTTGCGGGTACTCCCAAAAACCCGAACATCATAAATGAAGAATTAATATTCGCTTCATTTTCTATATATTTCGTACTTTGAACAGGTTTATCTGGTAAAATATTCCTCTTTGGAGGGTGTGGTCTTTCGCCCCAATTAAAAGCTTTTACGACCTTTTGCAGAACTTCGTCAAAATCAAATTCACCGACAATAATTGTAGTTACGTTTTCGGGCGAATAGAATGTTCTGTAGTAATCCATTATTTCTTGTTGTGAAACCTGAGAAATGATTTCTGGAGTACCAATTACGTCACGTTTGTATGGATGGGAAGTGTACATAGCATTGTTTGTTGCATTATACACCTTTGTCCAAGGCTGATCTTTGCGCATTCTGATTTCTTCAATAACAACATGCCTTTCACGCTTATCCGTAACAGTTTTGTCATTAATGTCAAACGGTGCACCCATTTCATAATCAGGAACAATCGGGTCTGTCATCATATCGGCATGCAATTCTATTGCAAGGTCAAAATTTTCATTATTTTCACCCTTGGGAAGTGTTACATAGTAGAATGTATAATCTTTCCAGGTTGCTGCATTAACTATTGCGCCTCTGGATTCAAGAATATGGTCAAATTCACCGGCTTTATGCTTATGAGTTCCTTTAAACATTAAGTGTTCGAGAAAATGCGAAATTCCATTGTTTTCGTCATTTTCGTTTATTGAACCAGTTTTTACCCAGCTCGAAACATTTACCATTCCGCCTTCTTTATAGGCAAGCACGATTTTATGTCCATTATCTTGTTCATATATTTTTACATCCTTGGTTAAAAACGGATATTTAACAGTTCTTTCTTTCATAGGCACCTCACTTAAAAAATTTTATCATAATCTTGTAGATTTGTAACGATTTGTATATAACATAGCAAAAATATTTTTTTTAAACGTTAAAATTAAATATAGTACATAGGAGAACAATGAAAATCTTATTTAATGCTGCTATATCAGCAAATATTGGGGGGAATTTATATAAATATAACGGAGTTCGTCGAAACGATGTCTGCTTAAATAACTCACAAGCAAATAATTTCGAACCGATTAATTGTGTAAAATACATGGCATTTCGGGCTAAACCTGATTCTGTTATGTTGTTATCGCAATCTGACAAGCTTTTGTGTGCATACAGCAGAAAAAAAATGATTTCTCCCTACGCATTAAGAACAATATTTGCGAAACTGGCCAAAAAGACGAATGCTCAGTCTGCGGTGAATTTTTTGAGAGAGTACAGAGAGTACATGCCTGCTGTAGAAACAGAAGTTTTTGATATGTTTGAAGAATATGGTGCGTGTGGTAAAAAAACTTTTCAGGATATACTTATTGAAAAACGTCCTGAAGCGTTGATAAATTTGCGGCAAAAGCAAACTGAGGTACTTCACAGTACGGATGATTACATATTTTCGTCATCTCTAGATGAGAATATAGCGGAAGAATTATTATATATAAGAGATGTTGCTTTGCTTAAAATTGGTGACGGCACTTTTGGCAGAAGTGATGTTCTTGAACAATTGAAAAGTATTGAAACGGATGATAAAGATAAAGTCGGAATACATGAAATATATAAGAAATGGCATAATCTTCCACGTTCTTTAAAAGATTATGATGCATTCATAGTAAAATATTCCAAATTTTCTCACAATGATATAGCACAAAGGCTTTTGAGCATGTCAGTTGCTTCTGTTGAGCACATAAGACCTTATGCGAGCGGCGGGCAAGATATTTTGTGGAATTATGCATTGACACAACTGCTTTATAATCAGGATAAAGGCGATATGAACCTTGCAGAATATGATGAACTTAATCCTGATATAGAAATCAGAAAAAATTTACCGAGATATATTGATGATGTATGTGGTGAGATTAAACGGGGGAACCCTTATTTTGAAGCACATTACACATATCCGTCACAGTTGAGGCAAAATGTTATTTCGGAGACCGGATGGAAATCGTACATGCCGGAGATTGTTACACCAAACCTAAATTCTCGAGAGAAACAAATCCAGAGTTCCAAAAAGGGCTCAAACCGATATAGAACTAATCATAAATAATTGACTGTTATTTTTGTTAATCCTAAAATCGAATTGTAAAGAGGAGAATATTTATGTACCAAGTTTATATTGACAAACCTTCATATTTTGAACCCGATATGGCGGGAGAGTTTAAGGATTTGGATAAAGCTGTAGAATTTGCCGAAAAAGAAAAATCTTATGATAGCGAAGTTACTTATACAATAGAAGAAACTTGCGGAACATTTAACAGCTATGGCGAGCAATTGCGTCATGTTGTAAAGCGGGGATAACCTGCTATTTAATATCAAATCAACCTGTTCAAAAATTCATATGCTCACTTAGAAATATGTTTTTATGATAAACTTAAATCTGTAAACATAAGAGGATTTTGTATGAAAAAATTTTTCAAAATACTAGGGAGCTGTGTCCTTGGGATACTTATTTTAGTTTATCTATGCTTTTTGTTTATAATTCCAAATGCAATAGATATAAATAAATTTAAACCTGATATACAAAAACTCGTAAAAGAACATGCGGGTTTGGATATAAATTTTGAGAATGCAAAAATAATAACTACACCACTATTGGGAGCCGGTATTAAGACTGAGAATATTTCCGTAAAATTACCGGATGCTTCTTTGCTATTTTCTGCTGATAGTTTGAAAACAAGAATTGCTCTGCCGAGCTTGTTCTTATTAACCGTAAAAGTATCATGTCTTGAAGTTAACAAGCCCTTTATAAACTTAGAAATATTAAATGATAAGCAGTACAAAGTTGTAAGTCTTATTGAAGATATTTTGAACGGCGAAAAAGAACAAAAACTCGATTCCGGCGAAAATCCTGAAAATTCGCAAAAAGGTTGGTTTAATCCGGAATGGATAAGAATAAAAGTCCCGAATGCTGTTTTAAATGATTATTATGTTTTGGTAAATGATTTAAAATCCAAACACTGTCTTAAATTAAAAGGTGAAGAATTACATTTGGGGTATTTCAACAGGAAAACTGCAAAAATCAAAACTCATGCAGAATTGTTCAATGATGACAATAAAAATATAGACATTATTGCAGACATTAACACATTTTTACCTAAGCCGGCACCAAAACTTGATTCTGAAGATGATAAAGCTGAAAGAATCGACATCGCATTTGTCAATGCTGTAACAATGTTCAGAAATTATGACCCAAAATTCAATGTTGATACTAAGATAAAAGTTCGTAAAGGCGAAACAGGAATAACATCCTACGGACATTTTAATCTGGAAGATTTAACTCTTAAGATATCAAATATAACGATTCCGAATTCATACTTAAGAGCAAAATGCTTCGGTACAAGTGTTAACTTAGATTCTAATCTTTATCTTACCAAAGAACAAAATCTGGAGTTACTTGGTAAACTGAATTATGGCAAACATCCGAGCACTGATATGAATATAAAAACTGCCAATATAAAATTTAATGACCTGTTAAATTTGGGCAGAGCTTTTTTGGATTCGCTTTCAATCAAACATGAGCTGGGTAATTATATTGCAAATGGTTCTGTCAAGGCAAATTGCCATATAAAAACTAATTTTAAACACTTACATTCGACCGGCTCTGTTAATGTTAATGACGGAGGTTTAATTGTAAAAGGAATCGGAAAAGTAGTTACAGGTGCAAATATTAATGTCCTTTTAGATAATAGTATTCTTGAAATTAAAGATTCAAATTTATACATAAATAATTCTCCGATTTCTATAAACGGTAAAATTGATGAAAAATCGATTGCGGATATTACAATAAAAGCTGATAAAATACCTTTAAATATGGTATTTAATTCATTTGCTCCTCGCAAAATCAGAAATGCATATAATTTCCGTTCCGGAGATGCAACTTTCAATTTGGGAATTAAAGGGAAACTCAAAAATGCTATCGC
>JAEEXX010000193.1 GCA_016287985.1 Candidatus Gastranaerophilales bacterium | reverse complement strand
GACGGATGTAAATGCGTTTCAGGTTCTTCAAAGGCGAAAATCGTATTATGACTTTCAGACTTAATACCTGTAAGTATTTTGAATACAGCAATTTTTATCTTTAATTGAATGCCTTCGCCTCTATTATTCAGAGGAATATTACCAGAACTCAACAATAAACTATCATTATTAAACAAATCAATTGTTTCATTTTTATCAAATCTAATTGATTCAGAAACACTATTATCTGCCAGCATTTTTGACAAGTCTTTTGCCATACGTGATTTTGTATCTTCGATGGATGCTGAATATTTAATTTTTAACAAGTCATGTAGATAATTATTTAAAGAAGTATTAGATGTATACATATTCAACTTATATGAGTTAATAAACCTTATGAACGCCCTATATTCCCTTCGGTCTTCACATTCAATGTCAAAATATTGTTCTTCTCGTTCACTGTTAGAATAATATTGATACAATCTTTCACGAATTTGTTGTTCTATTTTATAATTTTCTATACAATCTTTATCTTTTTTAGTATTATTTATTTCAATTTGTTGTATTTTATCTAAAAATTCATCAGGTTGACTTGATATTTTTTTATATTCAAGTACTAACTCATCAAAAGTACAGTCTGATATAGCTTTACCACCCATTTGTTTGAATATGAACTTTTTTACAGTGTATCCCATATCACTTTTTTCTTTGCTATTTCTTATGGAGAATGACATTTTTTTTCGGAAACAATAACACCCTTCGTTATCCAAATAATCATTATTTTTTTTCATAAAACCCTTTATAGAGTCATCGCACAAAAATACCTCAACTGAAATATTATGAGGAGTAGGAGTTTCAGACTCATATTGTATTAATTTTTCAATAAAATAACTATTTCCTGAATTAAGATCCTTTTCATTAAGTTCCTTATCAATATCAAAAAACCATTCCAATGCTGCGAGAATAGTTGTTTTTCCTGTATCGTTTTTACCAATAATGCAATTAAAATCATTTAAACTTATTTCCTCATCAACAAACGCACGAAAGTTTTTTATCCTTACTTTTTTTATTCTTAACTTATCGAAAACAATTCTATCTACATCATCTTCCCGTACTCTTGAAACTAAATCTGAAATTATGGATTGTTTTAACAATTCACAATGTAGAAATGTACAATTCCCAATTGTTGTAACAGGATTTGGAATAGAAATTTGCTGCAAAGCACTGCATTCAGAGAAAGCACCATCACCGATTGTTATAACAGAATTTGGAATATTAATTTGTTGCAACGAAGAACAGCCCTCAAAAGCATTATCACCTATCGTCGTAACCGAATCAGGAATATTAATTTGTTGCAACGAAGAACAGCCCTCAAAAGCATTATCACCAATCGTCGTAACTGAATCAGGAATATTAATTTGTTGCAACGAAGAACAGCCCTCAAAAGCATTATCACCTACCGTCGTAACCGAATCAGGAATTGTAATATATTTCAAACAATTACTGTTTTGAAAAGTACTATCCCCAATTGTTGTAATAGTATTTGTTATTACTATGCTATCCACATTACCAAGATAAGATATGATTACATTATAATTATCTGTTAAATAATCATTATCAATAACGAAACGAGAAGAATTACTTGTTATGTACAGATTATGACAAGCAACAAAAGGATTTTTTCCAATCATTGTAACCGAATCAGGAATTGTTATTTGCTGCAAAGCAATACAACCAATAAATGCAGAATCTCCAATTGAAGTAACCGAATTTGGAATATTAATTTGTTTTAGAGATAAGCATCCCCAAAAAGCCTCATTTCCAATCTTTGTAACAGAATTTGGAATTGATATTCGTTGTAAACATTCACACCCTCCAAAAGCTCTAAACCCAATAATCGTAACAGTGTCAGGAATAGTGATTTGACGTAATGTCAAATCATTCCTTATAAACGCATCATCACATATCTCTTCGGTACCAACTTTTATATCATAACATTCTAACTGTAAATTTCTACCATACAATAATCTTTTCCCATCACGACTATACACGACGCCGAACTCATCTTCAACGCCGTTCTTAATATCTTCTTCCGTAACTTCTGTTGTTAATTCTTCCATAATATTCTGATTTTTTCGTTTCCCAAAAATAGAGATTTGTTTTATAACAGCAAAATTTTTCTCCAAATTATTTCCCGAAAAATCCATCCCCCACCCCACATCACAAAAAAAGATTATCGTGGCGATAATACTGATTATGATAAATACAAGAACATCTCAACAAAAAAATCCACAAAAAATTCCCCTAAAATTTTGCATAATTCCATATTACCAACTAAAACTCCCTTGAAAAAGTGGAGCGGACACACTAAAACTCCCTTGAAAAAGTGCACCACCCTCTCCCACCCCTAAAAAAAATCGTATTTTGCTGCGGGAAAGATGATGAAGATTTTTCGCAAAATTAATTTTTAGCGTTTTTCGTACCTTTTCATTCCAAAAAAATCCCTATATTTACGCCGCAAATTAATAACACAAACCAAATGGAAAAAATTCAGCAATTAATTGTACAATATATCGACGCCGTATC
>JAEEXX010000192.1 GCA_016287985.1 Candidatus Gastranaerophilales bacterium | reverse complement strand
ATCTGAAAAGTGATTTGTATAGTACAATTATGGGAAATGAAGATGTATATCTTCAATATGATTTATTAATTAAAGAAAAGAACGACCTTCGTGAAAAACTTAAAAATGTTAAAACAGAAATTCATATTATCGATGTTAAATATAGAGGGGTAACTTCATTACCTTGTGATGTCGTTACTCGTCAAGAACAATTACAAAAACAACTTATACAAATTAAATCTAGTTTGACAGACAACAATACCAAATTAACAAAAGAATACAAGAAAATTTTATGGAAAATTAATCAACATTTTTCTGAGTATATAAAAAGGGTGAATCGTTATCTGAAAGAATTTAGAACAGATTTTCAGATTTGCAAAATATTTGTTCAGAAAAACCGTTGGCTAACGTTCAATGCAACATTAAATGGTGTGGAAATTCATTCTATGGACTCCGATGATTCAATACGTTCGTTGGAACAAGCGTTAAGTGAAGGAGATAAAACAGCATTGTCTTTGTCTTTTTTCTTTGCGTATTTAGATTCTCTTGCTGACTTGGATAAAAGAATTGTTGTCTTTGACGATCCATTTGCAAGTTTTGATTCTAGGCGTAAATTAGTTACGATAAAAAAATTGACGGAAATTGCCCAAAAATGTGAACAATTCTTTTTATTAAGCCACGATTTGGTTTTTGTAAAAGATTTTTGTTCAGAAAAAGATAATAGAGATGCATTGAATCTCAGAATAACCAAAAAAGGAAAAACAAATATTCTTGCCTATCATCAAGTAGAAATTGATTCGATGACACCATTAAGGATGATGATTGACAGCCTTCAAAAATTTTTAGAAGAAGGTGATGGTGAAGTCAATCATATGCGTATGATTGCAGCAAACATAAGAATTATTATGGAGGGCATTCTGAAAGAGAAATATTTCGATATTATGGATGACAGTGCTATGTTAGGTCATTTTTTAGACTCAATAAAGACAAGTTCGGAAACAAAGTATCCATATTTAGTAAGATTGAAGACGTATTTGCCTGATTTAAATTTACTAAATGATTACAGTAAAAAATATCATCACAGTAACCCCGGATACTTGTCAGAACAAATTTCTTATGATGAATTAGAAGGAATGGTTGAGAAAACTTTGGATTTGATTCATTATTTGTATACGTCTGTCCAGGATATAACACTTTATGTCCTAATGTTCATAGTCCAAATCCAACAGATTTGTTACAAGGATTACCATTGTTTACTACATTGCGTTATGTAATTGAAAGACAAGCCAAAAACCAATATAGTTTTGGTAATTTAGATAAAGAAAAGGAACTTTTATACGAAATGTGTATTTACCTTGATGACCAAAGTAAAAAAAAGATTAATGAATTTCTTGCTATTAATCCCAATCCGTATCTATTTAATAATATGGCAACATTTAAATTCATAATGATTGCTCTTCAAGTTTGTAATTGGGATAACAATAATGAACTATCAACGACGGATATAACAAATATTTATAAGGCTTATTTGTGTTGTAATGATATTTGGACTATTGAACAAGAAAAAGGAATAATAGATGCTAATTCCGAATATGAAAAAATGTCCCTGATGACCGATGTTCCCATCATTGAATTTAGAAACTATAAAGATTTTAAACCTCAACTATTTAAGGCGTGGCGGCTTTTTAGTTTTATGCAGAATAATACACCATATGACGCATATCTTTCTGATTTTTTAAAACAAAACAAAATATCATCTTGGCAAGAATATATTGCTGTTTTATTTAGTTTTTATTCTTGTACATTAGACAAGTCCATTATAAGAATTGGAGCAAATGATTCACAATATATTCCGTTCTTTGATGAGTTATGTATAAATAAGGACAAGTGTCAAGATATTTGGGATAGACAAGATTTTAATTACCTGAGAAATCATCCACTATTAAAAAAGGATAGTTTGTATTTAGTTATAAATCCAAATTTGTTGATAGAAAGAATTTAGCAAGGATTAAACTTTTCTATTTATGCCGCGATTAAGGACAATAATCCACTAAACAAAAAAGGTAAACCATTGAAAGACTTTGGCGAGTTTGCAGGTATGCTTGGTAATGATTTTTCAGAAAAAGAGGTTTTTTATAGAGTAATGGGAATGGCTTTCGATGGTATTGCAGACAAATCCATTTCGGGTGCAGAAATGGATTTAAAAAAAATTAATGGACCATCCGATTATTACATTAGAATAGGTAAAAAGGTGTATTTGTTTGAGTATAAAGATGTTACTCTTGCAGATAACGTCAAGTATTCTTGTGATTACGATACAATCAAAAAAGAAATTCTAAATAGAATCTCAAAAGATGAGAATAATGTCCGTAAAGGAGTTGGTCAACTTTTGTTTTCAATCAATGAAATTGTTAATAATAATAGTATGAAAGCGATTGATGCTGATATTGATACTGTTACTGAGTTTTATCCTATTGTTGTCACAACTGATAAAACCTTTTCTTCATTGGGTGTTCAATATCTATTGGTTGAAAGTTGTAATAATTTAATCAAAAAATGGAATTTAAATACATTTGTAAATATTCCAATGGTTTTGGATTTGGATACGCTTTTTTTAATGAGCCCTCAC
>JAEEXX010000035.1 GCA_016287985.1 Candidatus Gastranaerophilales bacterium | reverse complement strand
GGAACTTTTATCGTTTAATGATAACAAATGCGAGGTTATTTCACAATTATCGAACATGTATCTTATGCAAACTGCTTCAACACAAATTCTATATCTTTATCTCCCCTGCCTGACAGGTTTATAAGTATTTTCTTATTCGGATTTTTTTGCGCAAGTTTTATACCATAAGCAACCGCGTGCGAACTTTCAAGCGCAGGAATAATTCCTTCAGTTTTAGAAAGTTCGTAAAAAGCGTTTATTGCCTCTTTATCACTAATAACATCATATTTAACACGCCCTATTTCGTTCAGATAGCAATGTTTTGGGCCGACTCCCGGGTAATCTAGACCGCTTGCAACAGAATATGCATTTGCGGGATGCCCGTCAGAATCCTGCAATAATCTGCATTTAAACCCGTGTATAATTCCGTCTTTACCGTATGTCATACTTGCAGCATTTTCTCCGCTCTTTTCGCCTTTGCCCAAAGGTTCAACTCCAAATATTTGTACGGATTCATCTTCAAGAAATCCGCTGAATATTCCTATAGCATTAGAACCGCCTCCGATACATGCCGTTACAAAATCAGGCAAAGCACCAGCAAGTTCAAGCATTTGAGCACGAGCTTCCCTGCCGATTACTGACTGAAAATGCTCAATAATCATCGGAAAAGGATGCGGACCAACAGCAGAACCTATCGCATACATTGCGGTTTGGTATTCTTTTGAATATGCGACAAATGCTTCATCAACAGCTTCTTTAAGCGTTTTCGTTCCGCTTTCTACAGAAACAATATTTGCTCCCAAAATCTTCATTCTCTCAACATTCGGTTTTTCTTTGATTATATCCAGTGCCCCCATATAAATATCACAATCCAATCCCATAATTGCAGCAGCTGTCGCTATTGCCACACCATGCTGACCCGCACCTGTTTCGGCTATAAGTTTCGTTTTCCCCATTTTCTTTGCGAGCAAAGCTTCCCCTAAAGAATGATTTATCTTATGTGCACCTGTATGGTTTAAATCTTCCCTCTTCAAATATATTTCTGCACCATATTTGGAAGAAAGATTTTTTGCATAATAAACAGGAGATGGGCGTCCTGCATAGTGTTTTAAAAGATTATTCAATTCTGAATTAAAGTCTTTATCATCTTTGTAAAATAAAAATGCATCGCAAATCCTTTGAAATTCTGCTTTTAATTCTTCCGGCAAAAACTGTCCGCCATAATTTCCGTAAAATCCGTCTTTTGTCGGCATAATATTATATTTATTTGTCTCCATATATTTTCTCCTTTTTGAAATATTTAGCTATTATTGAATTTTTATTTTTTAAAATTTTAGCTCCACGTGTAACTTTGCAAAGACTCACTTTCAATTCTTGCGCAATTTCTCTTTGGGTTTTTCCTTGATTAAGCATTCTAAGGATACGCCATCGCTTAGAAAGAGTTTCAAGCTCAGATTTGGTAAAGAGTTCTTCCATAAAAGATGTTATATTTTCTTTAGATTCAGTAGTAGCTATAATGTTTGTTATTTCAGATATTTCAAGCACATTGTTTCTATTCATAGAAACAATTGTACAATATTAAACTCCCTTTGTCAATTAATGAAAAATAGTCTATTTCAAGTCTTCTTTTTTTACAGTCGGACTCAGTCCTTTGAAAGCAAAGGGCTTTGCAAAAAACAAAGCACTTAATGTGTTTAAAATCCAACCCGCAGTAATCATTGATACTTTGCAAACTTTACCTGCAATTTTTTGAGCAGGTATAAGGTTAGAAAGTGCCAATAATGCGGAACCTGCCATAATCAGCATGTAAGCCTTAAAAATTCCCCTAGGAACAGCAACACAGTCATTAACATCCCTCGGATTCATAACTGCATCAGTTATAACATCTATTATTTCTCGTTTGTTTGTGCGGGAAGTATTATTGTTTTTAAAACATGTGTTCTGAATTTTATTTACTTGCATATACAATTATTAAAACATATAAAAACTTTTTGTTGTAAATTTTTAAGTTAGTATAAATTGCTATTGAGTGACAATTATTTTACTCCTATATGATTACGATTTAATATTTAAGCTAACTTTGCCAATTCTTTGTATCTGCTGACAGGAGTATTTAAGTTTTTAACAGCATCCGTGTACATAGCTTTCAAGTTTAAATTTTCACCTGTTGCGGATTCAAGTATTTTTTCAGAAATTCCTTTGTATCCTTTATTCCCTCCATCTCGAACCACCTGCATTACCAATTTGCGTGTTTTGTCAGGAAGAGTAACAAGTTCTATAAATACTAAATCGCTTATTCCGTTATTCTCAATTTCTTGCATCTGTGTTTTTATAGGCATATTATGATTTTTAATTCCTTTTAAATAAGAAAGTGCTTCATAATTGCGGTTTACTTTTGATTTAAATGTCGCTGGTTGTTGTTGAATTGAGTTGATATTCATATTTTCTCCTTTGGTTAAATGTATAAATTACGCTCACAAAGTTTATAAAACACGTAAAAAAATCTTTTGCTAGAAATTCTGTAAAAATTTACAATTGTAACAAAAGCTTAATATAGAATGGAATATTGATTATGCGTGTTTTATTATAACTGTGTAAACGGATATATTATAGTATATCGAACGTGTGTGAGGAGGTATATAATGCACATAAGTCCAATTAACTACGCTAATTCGCATAGTGTTATGCGAAACTTTGATGTAAATAAAGCATCAAATCGTTATGTTTCAAAAATTAAAAATGAACCTGAAACTGATACAGTATGCTTTAGGGGAAAGTTTAGACCGGTTCATCTTGATGTTACGCTTGAAAAAGCTGTTGAAATAGGTAGAAGCCTTTCAACTTCTACATCCGGTCACAGAGCCGAGTATTTAAGCCCGAATTTTACAAAAGATGTTGTAAAGTTAATTACTATCGGAGTTGCTCATACAGCATTGTTAAATACTGCCATGGATGTCCCGGGCTACGACGAACACTATGTGTTGATTGGTGGTGATACAAGAAGAGCCACAAGAGAATCGCTCCCGCTAATTAAAGATACCCTGTTGCGAAATGATGTAAATGTATTGGAAATAAAAGACCCGGTTCCAACTCCTTTGCTGGCTCTTGCAGCACGCGAGTTGAATGCGGATTTAGGTGTACTAATGACTGCAAGCCACAATCCGTGGGCAGATGGGGGATATAATATAGTTACAAATAACGGTGCAATTGCTCCCGCTGCTACAACAGGTGAAATAGCACACAATATGGAACTTTATATGAAATCTGAGCCAAAAATTGAAAAAACAGTCCCTGATAAAAAAGTTTTTGAAATTGATCCATTTGATATGTATGTGGAAGAACTTGACAGAAACGGTTTAATTAACTGGGATAAAATAAAAGATTCCGGTCTTGTTGTATATTATGATGGGCTTCAAGGCACTGGAGCATACACAGTTCCACGACTGTTGGAAGAAAAAGGAATTCAATTTGTCAATGTAAAATCCAAAGGACAGGAAGGACCAAATCCTACAGATGAAAATTTGGGTGAATTAAAAAAAGAAGTTGCAAATTCAAGGAATATGCTAAAAATCGGTTTAGCCAATGATGGTGATGCAGACAGATTTGGTGTTGTTGATGAAAACGGAAAATTTATTAATGCAAACGACGTAATTCTTTTAACCGGATATCATCTTGCAAATAATAAAGGCAGAACAGGTGCAATTATTCGTTCTCAAGCTACTTCAATGCAGCTAGACAGATTAGCTGACATATACGGTTTGAAGAAATTTGAAACGCCTGTCGGATTTAAATATATTGCAGAAGAGATTGAAGAATTAAGACGTAAGGGTGAAGATATACTTGTAGCCGGTGAAGAATCAGGAGGTTTGACAGTAAACGGCCATATACCTGAAAAAGACGGTATTATAGCTATTTCTCTTATGATGGATTTGGTCGCAACAGAAGGAAAGCCTATTTCTGAAATATTGGCAGATGTTAAAGAAAAACTTGGGGTTTCATTCTCAATCAATAATTTCTCCAAAAAATATAAAGAAAATCCTGAAAAAATGGATTTGGTAATGAAAAAAGTTGAAGCAATGTACGAGGATGCAATGACAGGATTTGTCGATTTTGGGGAATCGCATAAGATTGATATAGCAAAAACTGCAGATGCAAGAATGAAAATGGAAGCTCAAAGAAAAGGCGGTGACGGATATAAATTCATCTTAACAGACGGTTCGAGCGTACTTTTCCGAAAATCAGGAACGGAACCGCTTGTAAAGTGCTATATTGAAGCGACAGGCGAAGATGCAAGTGCCGCAAAAGCTAACAGTGACTTCCTTGCAAAACAAATGGATGCATTTATGACGGTTTAGTTTTAAAATCAATATTTTACATTTTATGTAAACAAAAGAGGGCGCCCGGAACACGGACACCCTCTTTGTTTTGATAATGTCAAACTACTTAATTTCAACAGTAGCGCCTGCATCTTCAAGTTGTTTCTTGATAGCAGCAGCATCTTCTTTCTTAACGCCTTCTTTGATAGCCTTAGGAGCACCATCAACTAAGTCTTTAGCTTCTTTCAAGCCTAAACCTGTGATAGCACGAACTTCTTTAAGAACTGCGATTTTCTTATCAGCAGGAACTGATGCTAAAATAACGTTAACTTCAGAAGCTTCTTCTTCAGCAGGAGCAGCACCGGCAGCTGCAGGAGCTGCTGCTGCAACAGCTACAGGAGCAGCTGCAGATACACCAAATTTTTCTTCCATAGCTTTTACTAATTCTGATGCTTCTAATAAAGTTAATTTTTCAATTGATTCTAAAATTGATTCTACACTCATGATTTTTCTCCTTTTTATTTTGTTTTGTAGTATTACTTTTTATTTGATTGGTAAATTTATCTTGTAGGATTGCCCACAAGTCCGATATATTTACCCCTGTTTAGTATCTCGAACGGCTGCAACTGCTCTGACAAGAGCTGACATAACACCGTTGATACCTCCAACAATACCTGATGCAGGTGAGTTGATACATCCAAGCATTTTTGCGTAAATTTCTGCCTTTGAAGGAAGTGTAGCAAGTGCTTGTGCTTCTTTTGCAGACATTAACCTACCGTCCATTGCTGCTGCAAGTATTTCACCTTTTTTGGTATCTTTGATAAATTTTGATAAAGCTTTTGCAGGTGCAACTTGGTCTCCAAAACCAAAAGCAATAGCTATAGGACCTTTAAAACAATCTGCCAAAACTTCATAAGGGGTTCCCTTGATTGCAAGCTTTGCCAGAGTGTTCTTTGTAACCATATAGTCACCGTCTTCTTTTTGCAGTGATCTTCTAAGGTTAGTAATTTCCTCTACTGTATAGCCTTTGTATTCGGTAACAATTGCAACTTGTGCTTTATCGATTTTCTCTTTCATTTGAGAAATTTTGTTTTCTTTAAAAGCTTTTGTTGACATTTTTTGCTCCTTTATCTCTATTTACAAAAATTTCGACCTAATTTTTATATACAAAAAAGACTTTGCAATCTTTTCTACTTTTCTTTTCTGTCGGACTTGCGCCTTTTAACAAAAAAGATTTTGCTTCTAATCGCAAAATCCATACAATATAATACGCTATTTATATTACATGTTTAAATCAGGAAAGGCATTTTGCCCCTTACACCCAATCTCGGCTAGCTTTTACTATTTAAATCCTAACAGGATACTAACTGTCTGCGATTAGAATTCAATTTTATTTCAAACTATTTTTTCTGTCAACATGGAGAATGTAAATACAACCAATTTTTGAGTGAATTATTAAGAAATATTACAAACTTTACAAAATTTTACAACTGGCTGTAACCCTTGTTATAATTGCTATATGATATGATATGATATGATATGAGCCTTTTTATCTTTTTCATGGCAATTATTAAGACTCCTAAAACTTAATATTTATATAACGAGGATACAAAAAAATATAAAGTAAAAAAAGGAGGAAATTATGTCTGGAAATCTTTCAATTGGAGCACCTGTTAACAAACCGTACGAGGTTTTAAAACAAAGCCTTAAACCTTATTTAACGGAGATTGTTGGTTCAGATGAATCGGCTCAACCTGAATCAAAGCCAACAAATGAGTCAAAAACCAGAACATCATTTGGTATTCAAAACAGTTTACAGAGATTAGACGGCGATAATT
Source organism: Candidatus Gastranaerophilales bacterium (assembly GCA_016287985.1). GTDB lineage: Bacteria > Cyanobacteriota > Vampirovibrionia > Gastranaerophilales > Gastranaerophilaceae > CAG-196. Next base: position 8,354 of record JAEEXX010000035.1, on the reverse strand, counting down.
TATGGGACGGTAAATTAACGTTCGGTGCTGAAAAGAATGGTACACATGCCGAATTTGCTTTTGGTTACGGTCAAGTTGCATCTGCAAACTTAAAAGCCGGTCACGAATTTAGGTGGGGAGACTTTGGATTAGATTTGTCTGCAACGGCGAGTGCAAGAAAAGCAACTGCTGATAAAATAGAATCCATGAAAAATGAGATAAAAACAGAAGCTAATGTTTTTGTTGTTACACCTACATTTGTGCCTGTAGATAATAATGAACAAGGTCAATTCATTTGTGATGGGCCGGTTGACGATAGTCACTGTGTTCATAGCTCGCAAACCACTGAATTTACCGTTTATAACAAATACAAACCTTCTGATATAGAGGCGGGTCTTGAAGTTATGGGTACATATAGACCTACAAAAGGTGTAAAATTAGGATTGGGGGGCAAGGCCGTTTACTCTATGCCAACTACACCGGATACAAAATATCATGACGTTGGTTATACAGAATCAATAATTAATGTCCAAGTGGACAATCCTACCCAAGGAAAACCGGAAAATGTTTCACTTGTACAGGGTTGTTCTCTAGGTGAGATTACATTTGAACACGACAGAACCCCAAAGGTATCTTTTAGAGGACTTGCAAATGCGGAAATTGATTTAACCAAGGACGGTAATTCTAAAGCAACTTTAGAGCTTGAAACCGGTAAAAAAGTCATGTTTGGTATTAAACGGTTTTTCTAAAAATATACAAATGTATTATAATAAGAGGATTGTAATTGATTTGCAGTCCTCTTTTTTAGTATTATTATTTTTATGTTGGATGAATTATGGAATATATAAACTATTACAAATCGCCATTAGGCCAAATTGTTTTATCGGCTGATGATGTCGGGTTAACCGGATTATGGTTTGCAGAACAGCAAAACTTGTCCTCGAAAATAAATGAGGGAAGTATAATAAAAGAATTGCCTATATTTAAAGAAACAAAAAGATGGCTTGATATCTATTTTAGCGGTACTGAACCGGAGTTTACACCAAATTTTTATCAAACAGGCACTGATTTTAGAATGTCTGTTTGGGAGGTTTTAAGAACTATTCCTTATGGTAAAACAGTTACATATAAAGATATAGCAGAAACCATATCAAAACGAAAGGGATTAACTAACATGTCTGCTCAAGCAGTAGGAGGAGCTGTCGGACACAATAAAATCTTAATTATAGTCCCGTGTCACAGAGTTATAGGTACATCCGGCAACCTTACAGGATATGCAGGCGGATTGGAGAGGAAAATCAAGTTGCTGCACATGGAAAAAGAAGCTCATGGCAATTGTGAATAATATAAAATTTGTATAAAATAGAGTTGGGGTACATAAATGAAGAAGTTTGTCTTTTTTACTATATTTTTTATTCTGTCATCATCCATAAATGTTTTTGGAAGCACAAATTTAATTGGTGATGTTTTTACTTTAAAAAATAAACTATTTTCTATAACTTTACCAAAAAAATTTAAAGAAACATGTGAAATAAAAATTGAAAAAGATAAAATTTCCGTATTTCATAAAGATTCAAAAAAAGCCGGTTTTGGAGGTTTTGCTTTTGGTATAAAGGCATATAAATATCCGGCTGATTATGCTGTACTTCCGGGGAGCAGAAAACTTGGTGAATTAGTTAATAAGAGAAAATGGTGGGGTAAAAAGTGCGAATTATATGACATAGTTCTAAAACAGCCTACAGATGTCCAGTATGATTATACCAAAGGAGAAAACCCTCCTGATTCATACAAATTTCTCTATGATTTAGGTGAAAGTGCAGGAATAAATATTACTGGTGTCAAAGGTGCTATCTATTATAATGGGCGGGGAACAAAGGGCGAAGATTTATACAACGATATTTTAGAAAAACATATGACGGCTATGAAAGAAAAATGGGATTCAACAAAACTCGAACAGGAACAAATGAGTTATATGTACAATCTAACTGATAAAATCGGGTACGTATATTACGATGTGAATGCTGATGGAATCGAAGAACTTTTGATAGGGGAAATTGCGGAGGGTAATTGGAAGGGAGTAATTTACGATATTTATACCATGGTGAACAGAGAACCAAAGCATGTTGTAAGCGGAGGAATTAGAAACAGGTATTATGTTTGTGATAATAGTTTTATTTGTAATGAGTATTCTTCAGGTGCAAAGGAAAGCGGGGTTAGAGTTTATAATTTAGTGGAAAATTCAACCGAACTATATCCTCAAGTCAGCTTTAAATATGACGGATATACGAACTCTAAAAAGCCTTGGTTTTTGTCCTACGGGTGGGAAAATGAACATGACAAATGGGAAAATGTGTCAGAAGATAAATTTAACGAAAGAAAAAAAGTTTTTGAGGAATATAAAAGATTTGATTTTAAACCGCTTAATGAATTTTGACCGAATTTTACAAAAATTATTTTTGCACAATGAGAGTGCGGAAACTTTTCTGCTTTATTTTCCAGCCCCACAGAATCGCTAAGACCTACTAAATTTAACATTTTTGTTAAATAAAAATATTTCTCCTTTCTGAGCAGATGTTCTGTTAATATGTAGTCCCACTTCATAATTTTTTATAAAAATAAAAAGCGGACGAAGGGACTTTCTTGAGTCACTCGCATTAAACGTGCCTACGTGTTTTGACTTCGTGATTTCATCACTTGTCAAAAGCACTTCGCACTATGCTCGCTCCTCGCTCGAACCCTGACAAGACTTTGTCTTGTTGAGGGTTCTCGTCCCACCTCACGTTTTTTTATAAAAATAAAAAGCGGACGAAGGGACTCGAACCCTCGACGTCAACCTTGGGAAGGTTGCATTCTACCACTGAATTACGTCCGCTTGATATGATTATTATAATACAAATAAAATTAATATGTTAAAAACTGTAGGTTAAGTATTGCTTGACAATAACAATTTATTTAAGCTAATGTCAGGCGGCGATTGACTTACGAACTAGTTCGTTTGCTGTATTTATTCATAAAGCATAGAATATAATTCATCCATGCTCAATCCAAATTTATTCTTATAAATTTCAGAAATGTCTTGTTTTGCTATTTCAGGTATAAATTTTAACAAATGCTTTTCAGCCTCACTTAAAAGATTCGGATCAACATTACAGTTCTCAATATCAAATTTATTAAGGTTGTCAATGTTAGCAAAATACCCGTTAAACAGATTTTTTATCATATCCCTATCTTCTTTAAATAAAGGTAAAAGATATATAAGATCTATTTCATCTGCAGAAAGGCAATTGATATTATTAAAATCATTTATGTAAATTTTTACACCTTCTGAGGTTTTTATTATAACTTTATTCGGTCCGCTAATTGCTTTATTTTTTGTTAAATTCAATTGATCACCAATTACAGTTTCATTTTCTCCTGCAAGTCCCTGCGTAAGTGCCACTTGTTCTGATTTTGAGAAACCTTGAACTTCTTCGGGAGTGATTTCACCATTTTGTAATGCTGTCAATATCTCTGCACTTGTCAGTTTACTAATATCCATTCCTGCCAATTTTAGGCTCCTTTCAATAATATTTGACTATCCTACATGATATATTAACGGCACAATTTTGAAAAACTTTAGGGATAAAGGGGCGAATTTTAAAAAATTGTTACATTCAGAGGATAAATTGTTACATTTTTAGTTTGTTAGTGCAATATTTGCACTAACAATATTTACCCCTTTACCCCAAATTTTTCCAACATTTTCCAACATTTTTATGCAAAACATATAAAAAATGTAAAATTTGTAAAAAATATAAAACGGCTAAAACACCTTATTTGTAAAGATTGTAGATAATGTAAAAGTTATAAAACCAATCACAATGATACTTGGGAAGGTTGCATTCTACCACTGAATTACGTCCGCATATTCTCATTGTACTACAAAAATTTTATTCCGCTATCGATATAATTTTTTTTAAATACATATTAATGCGAAAAAATTTAAAAATAGTTTTTAGGTTCTTTTTCTTTGTCAGATAAAGTAACTCTTGCATTAATTAACAAATATATCATGTTTCATTGGATTGTAAAAATGTTTTATATCTTTATATTTGCCGTGATGCACATTCTTAAAAGCATATGGATTTCCCTGCAAATTCAAAAAAAAGGTGACTTTTAGCCACCTTCATTAATTCTAAAATATTTTCTATTTAACAATTTTAAATAACGCTTCGACGACTGCAGGGTCCCATTTAATACCTGATTCTTCTTTCATAATATCAAGTGCATCGTCTTTTGATAAAGCTTTTCTGTATGAACGATCCGAGGTCATTGCCGTGTACGCATCTGCTACTGCAATAATTCTTGAACCGAACGGAATAGAATTTCCTTTCAAACCTTCAGGCTCACCACCACCATCCCAACGTTCTTTGTGATAGTGGATGTATGGTATTACTTCTGATAAGAAATTGATATTCATTAGTAAGTTGACACCTACATTTGGGTGGTTTTGAAGTCTTTCCCATTCATCTTTTGAAAGCTTACCTTTGTTGGTAAATAAAGCTTCCGGTAACGTAATTTTCCCGATATTCTGTAATAAACCTGCATAGTAAACAAGGTCTGTTGTTTTTTCATTAAGTTGAAGCTGCTTGCAGAGTTTCTTAGAAAGTTCCGCTGTATTTTGTGAGTGAGAAACCTTATATTGGCCTTTTTCATCAACAGCTTTCGCTAATTTTTCAACAAATGCCTGTTGATGTGTTCCCAAATCACCTATCAATGCAGTAAGTTCCGCTCTCATTTGCTGGAGTTCTTCCGGATAAATCCCGTCTTCTGAAATTAATTTTTCAGCATGTTCAACGGATTTTTGTAAATGCATAGATGTTCCAAAAAGTCTTGCTATCGTTTCCAATAATTCTATGTATGCACGCTTGATCATTTTTTCTTTATAATTTTCTATAACTATTACACCGACAACATAAGCATTATTATGCATTGGGACAACTGCCAGTGATTTTACATCATATTCTTTTAACTCATATTTTGGAATGTAATCTATTTTCGAAACATCTTTTACCTGAACGCTTTCTAATGCATTAAATGCTTCCACAACAATTGATTTATCGTTTTCTGAGTATCCAAGCTTTTTTGAATATATATCTTCATCAAAATCGACAGATGAACCGACAAGACCAAGAAATTTGTTATCAAAAGGCAAACCTTTTGTAAATTCTTTTGTTAAATATATATGACAAGCATCAACATCAAGAATTTGGGTTAAAGTTTTTGCTATCGAATTATATACAACATATTCATCTTGAGAATCAAACCCGAGAACACACAGAGTATTATCTAAAGAATATATTGATATAAGTTCTTTAAGTTGTGATTTCAGTTTTTCCGTCTTGTTTTTTGCGCTCTGTCCGATTTTATCAGCTAATTCTTTGGAAATAAGATATTCTGACACAAAATCACCCATGTTAAGTGCAAAAATCTCCGCAAGCGGGTCATTTTCCATAATATCTACAGTTTTTGAAAATAATGATGCGCCCATTTCTTCTTTATCTGCCATTAAAAATTCCTTCCTACATAAAACATCTTATATAATGTATAACGGCACAATTTTCAAAAACTTTAATATTTTTTTTAAATTTTATACTAAAGTTGTAGATTAATTATACTAATACAGTAAAATTAATATTTTTGAGATTTACATTTCTTAATTAATAATTTATTTTGCGTCATATCTATTAAGTTTATGAATTGATAAAAAATATTCTAAAATTCTATTATTAGGGTTTTATCAAAAACTTTATAGCTTTACCTTCTATATGTTGTTGCATTGCATATTCAACCTTGTCAAGCGGTAGAGTGTCTGTTATTAATTTTTCTACCTCTATTTGTCCTGATGCGATTAAATCCAGAGCTTCCCTAAAATATTTCGGTGTATGATGAAAAACGCTCATAAGTTTAACATCACCATAATGCATTTTTGTGGTATCAAATGTTACTGTTGAACCGGATTTGCATCCGCCAAAGAAATGCACTGTTCCACCGGGACGAACACAGGAAAATGCCCTTTCCCAAATTTCGGGCAGACCAACACACTCGACAACAACATCAAGTCCACGCCCCTCGTCAGAAAAATCTTTGAATATTTTTTCCGGATTAGGATATTTTATTAAATCCACTACTTCATCTGCATGGGCAAATTCTTCTGCTAATTTTAACTTCATCGGATTTCTACCTGCTGCTATGACCCTTGCACCTTTGAGTTTTGCCAATCGTGCAAACATTAAACCAATTGGACCTATTCCTATTATTCCAACAGTTTGCCCGGATTTTATTTCTGTTCTTTCAACTCCATGAACAACATTTGCCAATGGTTCACAAAATGCAGCTTTATCGAAAGAAAGATTGTCCGGAAGAATAAGAGTATTTTTTTCAACAATCCTTGCCGGAACAACAATATACTCTGCATATGCACCATTTAATAAATCCAAATTCTCACATAGATTATATTCTTCTCTTTTACAATAGAAACATTCACCGCATGGAGCAGAATTCGCAGCGACAACTCTGTCTCCGGGCTTAAATTTTGTTACATCGTCCGCAACCTTTTCTACTGTTCCGGAAAATTCATGACCAAAGCCCGATGGGACTTGTTTTATCAATACAGGATGACCTCTTCGGTAGGTTTTTACATCTGTTCCGCATGTGAGTGCAGATTCTATTTTAATAAGGACTTCACCCTTTTGGAGAGGTTTAATCATTGTTTCTTCATATTTTATATTTTGAGGTCCATAGAACAAAACTGCTTTCATAATACTTCCTTTTCGGGTAAATTTCTTATAATTAATATAATAAACGCAATCATTATGGTAATAACAGATACTATAACAGCAATCGGAATTCCATGTACATAAAGAACGCTGTCAATTCTGTAATGTTCTACAGCTATTCTTGCCAGTGAATACAAAATCAAATAAATTAATGCGAGATTTCCTTCCTTCATTATATTTTTAGTTTTAAGAATCCAAAATAATACAAGAAATATTCCAAAATCAAGTATACTTTCATACAAAAAAGTCGGGTGAAAGTACTCATAACCTTGGTATGGAATTGGTCTGTACTGAGGTGCAATATATAATTTCCAAGGAAGTTCGGTTGGACACCCGAAGGCCTCTGAGTTAAAAAAGTTTCCCCATCTTCCCAATGCCTGTGCTGCCGAGAGCCCTATTACAGAAACATCTGCAAGCTTAAATACCGATAATTTATGTCGTTTCGCATAAATTATTAATCCGATTAATCCTCCGATTATAGCTCCATGGATAGAAATACCTCCATGTCTTATTGCTATAATTTCAGTTGGAAATCTAAAATAAAAATCATAATTCAAAATGCAATAATATAATCTTGCTCCGGCAATTCCAAATAGTACGAGCAAGGGAACCATATCTATGATTGTTTCTTTTTTTAGATTAAAAAACTTTGTTCCCGTATACTCAGAAACAAACGTACCTACAATAATTGAAAGTGCTAAGATAACACCGTAAAAATAAATATGTACTCCAAAAATCGTACAAATTATTTGTGAATGTGAGGCAAACATTTATCCTTCCACTTCTATAATTTTATCTTGCTCAGCAGAATTATCCTTACCAAAAGACTCACAGTCTTTAATAAGATCTTCAACTGTCGATTTATCTTCCGCTTGAGGTTCCATTTCAAGATACTTTTTCAAATTTTCTATTGCAGATATTTTTAGAGCATCCGCTTTTGCTCTATCCTCATCTGAAACTTTTCTTTCAACAGTTTCTTCTTTTTCTTTATCATAGAAGGTCGTTTCAACAAGTTCATCCGCATAAGCAGACTGTGCAACACCAAGCGAGTAATAGAAATTCGAATGGTCAGGTTTTAGTTTTATACCATTCTCGAAAGCATCAATTGCTTCATCATATTTTTTTGCATTAGTAGCAGCAATGCCCAAATTATAGTATGTTTCATACATAGTTGCATCTAAATCAATACTCGCTTGAAGACGATTCATTGCAGATTCATAATCGCCTTTCTGCATATATTCAGCTGCTTTGTTATTAAGTTCCTGTATAGCCATATTATTGATGCAAGCAGTTGAGATAACTGCTATAAAAAGCACTGTCGCAATTAATAAAGCTTTTTTCATATATTAAAAACCCTCAACTAAAAATTATACCCAATTCTAATACAATACATACAATTTATCAAGATTGTTACAAATATATAGAAATAACAAAAAATGACTGCAATTTACAGTCATTCTTTTAACTTGTTTATTATAATTTACTTAGCATTATCTTTTATTACAATCAAGTTTTTTACAATCTTCATTACACAAGTCGGAAGTACAACTTCGTTAA
>JAEEXX010000034.1 GCA_016287985.1 Candidatus Gastranaerophilales bacterium | reverse complement strand
GCACTATGCCGGCACGGTGCTCGCGGTGCCGGGGTTATTTAAAAAATCCAAGTTTGCAAAAGTATGCAATAGGGCTTACAAAAGCTCAATAACACGTTAAATTAAAAATAGGTGATGAATTATGCCAGCAGTAAGAAAAAACAAACAAAAGAATAAATGGGAATTTGACTACAAAGACCTTACAGGAAAACGCAAGACAAAAGGCGGTTTTGCGACTAAGGTTGAAGCAGAAAAAGCCCAAGCAAAGATGATAGACGAACTCAACAAAGGTTTATTTGTCGCAAATGACAAGCTAACCTTTAGAGAAGCTGCTGAATTATACCTTGATAACTATGCCAAAATTTATTGCAAAAAATCAACATGGGTTGGGTATGAAGGTTATCTTAAACATCACATTTATGAATACTTGGGCGACTTGAAATTGTTAGAAATTAGGCCATTGCACATACAAAATTTTATTAAAGATATGACAAAAACAGGGCTTGCGAATTCAACCATAAATCATTTCAAAAAGACTATTGGCGCAGTTTTTAATTATATGATTGATTCAGGTGTTATTTATCAAAACCCTGTCAATCGAATCAAATGTTTAAAAGTTAAGAATAATACCCTTATGCGACCTTTAACAATCAAAGAAACAAACAAACTATTAACCGTAACTAAAAAACATTACCCTGATTTTTATCCTGTTCTTTATATTGCGGTTAATACAGGTTTAAGAGAGGGTGAATTGTTTGCTCTCACATGGGATTGTGTTAATTTTGTTGAGGGCTATATCGTTGTTAATAAAAGCTACACTCATGGCGTCTTAGGTTCAACAAAAACAGGTAAAGATAGAAAAGTTAAAATATCTCTTACTGTTACAAAATTTTTAAAAGAATGGAAAATGGCCTGTCCTAAAAGTGAATTGAATCTTGTTTTCCCTAACGCAAACGGAAACTATATGGATTCACAAAATATGATGAAAAGAAGATTTAAACCTGCTTTAGCTCTTGCAGGTATTGATAGTATAAGATTTCATGACCTTAGACACACTTACGCAAGCACACTTATTATTCAACAAGTGCCACTACCTTATATTTCAAAGCAATTAGGTCATTCAACAAACAAAGTAACACTTGATACTTATGTACACTTAATGCCGGAATCTGCTCAACTTGGTGACTCGTTGCTTGAAAATCTTTATGAAGATAGGGGCGCCGGGCTAGAAGAAACAAATGTTAGAATGTTTGGTACATAAAAGATTTTTGTAACGTTTTTCGCCTGTCTAAACAAAGACAGGTATTTTTTTTATTCTTTCCACATCATTTTCACAGGGTATAAATTATGTAGTCTAAAATGAAGTGGTTACGGCGTCTCCTGTCGCATTATTTCAGCATGTCGAGTATAAATACATACAAAAATAATTTCACAAGCCTTAAAACTTGCCGTACGAAAAGAGAGTAAATGAAAATATCAATCTAAAAAAATTTGCAACTTTTTTGCAACTTTTTGAATTTTTGGCACAAAAAATACGCCTGGCGCGATTCGAACGCGCGACCCTCTGCTTAGAAGGCAGATGCTCTATCCAGCTGAGCTACAGACGCATATTCCATATTCTGCTGTGTAAAAGTTACCAAACCCTCACCCGTCTAGAATATCATATCAACATAAAATTGCAAGTTGCTATTGTTCTTTCTATGCAATAACCCCTTCGTCAATTAGCTGCTGTCTGATATCCTTTTTAGTCTGAAATTCCGTATCATCGTGGAATATAAATCTCTTTGCAAGCATAATCCCCGGTGTAATTACACCTAATGCCAGAGCACATGAGCCTATATTCAATATTACGGATTTCCGTTTTAATTTTTTTAGTCCTTCAAAGAATTTTTCAGATGTTTCTCCTTTCGCTAATGCTGTTTTATATTGTCCATATAGCTCTTCTATCTTATTTTTTACGCCCTCAACTTCTTTAAGGTCGATAAATTCTCTTGTATCTATTTTGTTTGTGTATTCTTTTTTCTTAAATATCTGATACCATTTTTGGGGTTCGGCATACATTTTGATAATATCGGATTGTTTAGCAGCTTTTACTACAATATTATCCGGATTTTTGTGCAAAAATTCATACAAATTAGATCTGGAAGAATTAGCAAGCGGGAATTCCTCTAAACTCTTTGTAACGGTGCCATTTTCGAAAGCTTTTTTGAGTTCGTCTCCTTCAATAACTCTGGCATCCAGTTCTATAGATTTGCCGAATTTTTCCTTAGTTCTTTTTTCTGCGGCTTTTTGGATAGCTCCTCCTGCAAAATATAAGAATGTCCATGCGGCAGCTTCTTTTATTGTATATCCTATAAATTCCTGAGGTGTTCTTGAATCCTTCAACCTTGTTGCTGTTATAGCACCTTCAAGTATCCACATATTTCTGACAGGTGAAAATGCAAAGTATTCCACCATAGGACCAATTCCCTTGAATGTCGGATTTGATACATCCTTAGCCGGATTGTCAGAATCGGTCAGATTGTTTTCTTTTGTTTCATTTTCGGCTTTTTTCTTATTGTATTCATCAATAAGGTTTTGTCTGATTTGTTTATCGGTATATTTTTGTTTAAATTTTGTTAGCATAATATACCCTATGATTGTTAATGCGGTAGAAAAAACAAATCTTGTAGAAACTGTATTTTTAAAGAGTTTCTCTTTCTTTTCTACTTTTTCAATACTTTTTCTTACATCATCAGTCGGGGCATATTGTTTAATTTTTTCAAAGACACCTTTATCTTCCAGATTTCTTGGATCAAAGTGAGCGTCTAACCCAAATGCTTTAAAAACGGTTGAATTATATAACCATTTAAGAGAAGGAATGCCGAGCAACCATATGAGCGAAGTCCCCATTTCATCTATAAATCTGTCTTTTCCTTCTTCCTTTCCGGTAATAAGTGAGCCGGCTGTCATTCCGGCGATTCCGGTTGAATCTTTAACGGCAAGGGGTACAAGGGAATTTGGATTTCCCAGAGTTGAAAATATTGCTGCTGCGTTTATTGCCATATTACAACCCCCACCTTAGATTCATGAGTTTTTTACTGTATTTGTTATTTATCATTTCGACCTTCCTTTCCTTTTAAGTCTCTAAAAAAATAAAATTGCCTATTTATTGCAAAATCTTTACAAATCCCTTAACAAAAAAGAAGCTTTCCGTTTGGAAAGCTTCTTTTAAAGAATAAACTTATAAATCTAACCCACCAACTCAGTATCGTCAGATTCAGAAGCTTTCACCATAATAGCGTGTTCAACGGAATTTTCTTTTTTGAAAGAACTGTCTTGAACAACTTCTTCGAATCCGAATTCGTCTCGGGCTTTTTTCATTTGAGTTTCATCAACCAATTTTTTTGCTAATTCAGCTATTTCGTAAACCAGTTTATATCTGTTATCGGTTTTTTCATTCAATTCCCAGGCAACTTTGATTATTTGATCCATTTCTACCTCTGTGATTAAGATATTTAACAATTATTTACAATTGTATAACTAAAAATTTTTTTTGTCCAGTAGGATAAATGTTGATAAATAGTATTTTTGTAAAATTTTAGAAGATTTTGTAAAGAATTGTAAATTTTTACTGAAAAATATTAAAGTTTTAGATTAAAAATGCCGTAAACCATGCAAAAGGGAAAAACTAAAGGAGCATTTTATGACAAACGGAGCAAATTTATTCTTATTTATCAGCCAATTTAGAAATTATGAAACTTTACTTGATCATGCTGATACGAATAATGACGGAGTTTTAACAAAGGATGAAATGGGTGATTTGTTGCGAGACTCTGGGATTAACTACACTGCAAATCAATTTAATGCTTTTTGGACTCAGTTGGATACTTTTCAATCCGGCGATATCAAACGTGGCGTAAGGGATTTAAATGCTCTGAATGCGACAGAAGCAGCGAATTTAGAACAAAAAATGGTTGCATACGGCAAGATATATGATGCTTTGGATAGTGCTGTGCCTGCAGTGTTTAATACAGTTTCACACTATGCAAACCAGGTTAATATGACCGCAGATGACCTAAAAGAGCTGGCTGCAGGTTATATGGTAAAAAGTGGTGCTATTGAACTTGCTAACGGCAATAATATTAATGACTTAAAAGCACTTGCAAAACAGTGTGCCTGTGCCGCTGCATGCAACTTAATAAAAGAAGGGTTCTTAAAAGATGACGGAGTTTTAGGAAGCGTTATTAAAGATTCTATTACTGATGATTACAGCTTGAGCGGAGATGGACAATTAAGAGATTTGATTGAAAGCTATATACAAAATCAAGGTGCTAATTGTACTGACATTAACAAGATTTATGAAATTGTACAAACAATTAAACGTATAATACAAGCTTATATTCAGACAGCAGGTCTGCAACCCGGGTGGGCACAGTATACCCAAGGTTTAGATTCGCAATACAAATATGATCAATCCCACGGTTTGAATGCTTTGCAGAATTCTGTAATTGATAAGAAGATTGCAGATACGATAAAATGTTCTGATTATAAATCCAGTTTGAATGTTAATTATAGCGGATTTGAAGATTTATTTACTCAAGTTCTTGAAGCTTGGAAAAGTTCGCTAACAGGGGATTTTAATACTATCAAAAGCAGCATAACAAAAGCAAAATTTGAAGAATCTGATGGATATAAAGGTTTAAAAGCCTTTGCTGATATTCTGAATAATCTTGGAGACAATTGCAATCCTGGTGGCGGTAATCACATGTCCGGTATATTAAGATTCTTTGCGGGTATTCCTGGTGGTGAATCTGACGGCTCTATTATTTCCGGCTCTAGTCTTGCGAAAATAATAAATTCCGATGCATTCAAAGAAATAGTTGCAGGTGTGTTGCAAGATTATTTGGACGATCCTAATTCAATAAGTATTCCGACCTCTGAAGATAACCTTCAGGTAGGATTTGAAAACGAAATTTTAAAACGTGTTAAAGAAAATTTAGACACATTGCTTGCCGCAGCTGGAATAACAAGCGATAAGGACGTAGAAGATATTCTGTATAACAATGCTGTCGGGACACAAGCTTTGACAGAGAAACCGCACTATGGTAATTATAACGATGAAGATGTTAAAGAATCTGCACGTATTTATCTTCAATGGGTTGTAGAACTAGCTCAGAGAGATAGCGCTACTAAAGAGGCTATAGAGTCAATTTCGGTAGACGGTATGAATTATGATTTCTCAACTTGTATTCCAGCAGGTTTAATGAATGAGAATGTAGATACAATTATGAAGGTTGTCGATGCTGTTCATAATGCGATAAATGGTGTCGTCGGTACAGAGGGTACTGATGGTACAGGCGGTACAAACGGCAACGACGGGCCTCAGGTGGATCCGCCAAGTGGGAACATGGATATACACGGCAGTAATGTCACACCGCCGGATACAAACGGAAGAATTCGCGGTGAAGCATTTGCACTTAAGAATATTGAAAAAGCTAAAACAGCAGCAAAAGAGCAATTACACGATTATGTTGCATTAATAAAAACCAAACTAACAGCTCAAGGATTTGATGAAACATTACTAAATCGAGCGGTTACTAGTGTTAATAATTATTATGATGCAGCAATTGATGCACTTTATGATCAATCAGGTAGCGGCTCAATAAATAAAAACTTTAGCAGTCACGCATTCAGTTATCAATATTATGATGCTAACGGTAATTTAGTAGAATCACAAAATAATATAATACAGTATACTCACCATGCTTCAGATTGTGTAAATACCTGGGATGCGATAATGAATGGGTCTATCGCATCTGAGTCCGGACTATATTGGCTTGAGTCAATTTCATTAGTAAACATGCATGCTATAGCATTTGACAAATCAAAAGTATGGGATAAATTCTGCGAATTTTATGATACAGTATCAGGAAATAGCGGAACACAAGGTTCAAATGGCGCTGATGGCACAAACGGCAATAACACCATAGTATGGGATAATGCCAGTGCACGTCAATGTAATGTCGGTAATACTGGCACTTTGAAGAATATTAAATGTAAAGTCGGTTCTACTAACGCAGATTATTATACGTATACACCTAAAAATACAAATATTGTTACAGTTACAAGTGACGGAACGTATACCGGCGTAGGGGAGGGTACAACTAAAATCACTGTCAAAGCATATTATGCAGATGGTACTGTAATGGATACGAAAGACATAATAATTTATGTTAGCGATCCGTTCTATAATGATCCGCCAGTTGGGTCATAAACATAATATAAACATTATAACATTAAATAAACACCTGGACTGCGGATTACATACTCGCAGTCCCAGTGTTATTAAAATCATATATCAATAAGGGATGCGATTGCGTAACTCTTGCGTAAAAATTATTATCAATATCATTACGAATAATGTTTGTATTCTTTGCATCTATATAATTTGGTATTCTTAAATTCATGATACCTTGTGCTATTTTTTCAAATGAGTCCGAGGGTGATTCTATAAGTATATCAATGTCCGAGTGCGGCAAAGCTTTATTCTGTGCTCTTGAACCGTAGAGCCATACTCTTTTTATTTCGACATGTTGTTTAAAATATCCGATTAAACAATGATAAGTATAATAATCTATACCAAAGTCATTTGGTTGATATTCATGTATAGTATCAGTAAGCGCTATCTC
Organism: Candidatus Gastranaerophilales bacterium; assembly: GCA_016287985.1. Classification (GTDB taxonomy): domain Bacteria; phylum Cyanobacteriota; class Vampirovibrionia; order Gastranaerophilales; family Gastranaerophilaceae; genus CAG-196. Next base: position 8,026 of record JAEEXX010000034.1, on the reverse strand, counting down.
ATCAAAATGAGGTTCCTCTCCTAAATAGTTGAATATTCTATTTAATAATTTCTTTGCACATTTCAAATAATCAGTATATTTACTTAGTAAATATATCTGAAGTTCTTTTATTTTATCTCTATCAGTTTCATAAATAAGCAAATTGAAATCATATATAAATTGAATCCATATATCAGCATCTTCTATTATATTTAGTTCACTTGCTCTCCTAAAAATAAGAACCGGTAAGAATATTTTACAGTCCGCTTCTCTAACCATATCTTGCAGAAAGCGCCTATATGCAATATAAACATTTTTCAAATTTATAACCGTAGAGGTTAAATCTGTTTCATCATAATTATTAAAATATATTTCGTACGCTTCATTAAATTTGATAATTTTTCTTTTTAATCTAGGGATATTATGCATAACTTAAACACTCCGTTAATTTGTTTTTAAGTTCGTCAAATATCTGAAAATATTGTTTTACATGTGCATAAATTAACAGCATCGGTTTAACAAATTCTCTATCTTCAAATTCGGTTAATGTTAATGCTTCAAGCCATTCTCTCCCCATATTTATATACTCAATTAAGTAAAATTCTCTTATTATATCACTTGGTTTTGATTTAAAGATACCATTGTTCGCTAAGAACACCCTCATTGTATAAATTGCACTATTAAATAAATCAATATATGCTTCAATAATTTGATTTGAGTCTTTGCAGGATTGCTTTAATAATTGCATATTTTCATATTTTTTAAGAAAATCTTCTTTAAAAATATTCTTCCAGCTAAGATAAGTGTACTTGCTATAATCTAACTCTCTCATATTATAATTATACAGTCTGATTTGCCACCATACATCGTGTAAATAGGGCATTTTAAAAGAAACTTAATGTGTATTAATTTACGACAAATTTGATTGTTAAAATTAATTCTTTACTTATAGTCAAATAACATCCCAATATCAACCAACTAAGGGATTACTTTTGGTTGAAGTAAAGTATTATATATTAATATGAATATAAACTATAATGAGCTCATGGAAGAGGCTAAAAGTGCCTCTAAAAATTCTTATTCACCGTTTTCAAGGTTTGCTGTCGGTGCCGCAGTTTTGACCTCTGATGGCAGAATCTTTCAAGGCTGCAATGTCGAAAATTCTTCTTTCGGTATGACTATTTGCGCAGAAAGATGTGCTATTTTTAAAGCAGTTTCGGAAGGATATCGTGAAATCAGAGCGGTTGCAATATATTCACCGAATTCAGATTCCTGCTATCCGTGCGGTGCTTGCAGGCAGGTTATGTACGAGTTCCAAGGTGATAATGAAGAAATAGAAGTAATTACTGAAAATATGGGACAGCTTGAGATTAACAAGCTAAGCTACTTCCTTCCCTGCGGGTTTAAAATATAGTTATGTACATTTTTGAAATATTCATTAAGTGGCTTAATAAAAGACAGACAAAAGAAATTCAACCGGAAAAACCTTCTTTTAAGGAAGTCGATGAAGCCTTAACCTGTGAACACAAGTTCATGCCTGTGGATAGCACAGGAGAAGTTTTGGCTTGTATTAAATGCGGATTTGTAGTAAAAAAGGGTAGGAGTAGAGATAAATAATAATCTTAACAGTGGGTTATAAAAAATTATAATAAATATTTGCAACTAACATAAAGGAATAATTGATGCAGAAATTTTTAGATTTTATATTTTCAAAGAGCTTTAGAAATGCTGTATGTTTCATTGTCTTTACATTTTTGATAACAGCTGCAATTTCTTCACAAAACTACTTTTTCCAAAAAGTCGTGGAAAACGGTATCAGCAAGCGTGATATAATTGCTCAAAAAGATATTAAAGTTATTGATACAAAAAAAACAGAGCTTCATAAAAAAGAGGTCGCTCAATCTGTTGAGCCAATTTTAACTCAAGCCGAGGATGAATTTATTATTTCCAGTCTTGAAACTTTGCAAAAGTCCGTTGTGAAAATTAGAGAAAAAAATGCTTCGGAGGATACTAAGGCAGATGAAATAAGTATATTGTTCGAAGAAGCCCCCGGAAAAAGTTTTGTGGAATATCTCTTAAAAAGCAGCGATAATGATTTGAACGGTTTATTTGAACGGGCAAAAGTCACTCTTATAGGTGCATTAAATACCGGAATCTCTGCAAAAGATTTCGAAAATAGCAATGTTAAAACAATTATTGCTAAAAGTATTCCTATAACTACACCAAGAGGACAGATATATATGATTAACTGTCTGTTAAATCAAGTAATTGTCCCGAATTTGGTTGTAGATGAATTTGCAACAGAAATTGCAAGGAAAAATGCTCAAAATTCAGTTAAACCTTATGAGGTTGTATTTAAAAAAGGTCAAAAAATAGTTTTTGATGGTGAACCTGTCACTAAGTTAAAAAGTGATGCTCTGAGAGCAGCAGGATATAATGTTCTGGAAGTTAATTTTGGAGGAATCGCCGGAATATACCTTATGGTCGCTTTCTTCACATTTATATTCTTGCAATATGAAAAAAATTTTGAGAAACCATACTATAACAAAAACCATATGATAATTATGGCATCTTTTACCGTCCTTATGGCATTCATTGCCGCGATTTTACCTACAGGATTTTCCCCGTATATACTTCCGATACCTGCATATACGGTTTTGCTTTCAATATTCACGACTCCCAGAAATGCTTTTTTTGCTTCTACTATATTGTTGGCTCTGTTATCGGTTGGTATGCATTACAACACAGAGACAGTCGTATCATTTATGCTTTTAAATACTGTTGTTATGACGGCTGTTTCCAGTTTGAAGTTCTCAAAACGTTCAGATTTATTGATAATTAGTCTTAAAATATCACTGGCCGGTATATTGGTGGTCGGGGGAATATATTTCCTTGAAAAATATATGATGGATATAAACAATTTAATGATACTCAGAGATTTAGGGTACATTGTCATTAATTGTTTTGTGATAAGCGGAGTTTTCTTATTGGGCGTCCTTCCTATTATTGAAAATGTGTTTGGAATACTTACTCCCTATGGCTTAGCTGAATTGGCTGACAGCAAGTTGCTAAAAAGACTGCTTTCAGATGCCCCGGGAACATATAATCACAGTTTAATAGTTTCTCAGCTTGTTGAGGCTGCCGCAGAAGCTATTGGAGCAAACCCCGTTTTGGCAAGAGTCGGAACTATGTACCACGATATAGGAAAACTTTTAAGACCAATGTTTTTTGTCGAAAATCAATCTTTTTACGGAATAGAAAATCCGCATAAAACTTGTACACCAAGATTTAGTAAAATGCTTATCACAGCTCATCCGAAAGACGGTATAGAGTTGGCAAAAGAATATCACTTGCCTCAGGTTATACATAATTTTATACTACAACATCATGGAACAAGTCTCGTAAGCTATTTCTACAATGAAGCATTAAAAGAGGAAGGGGCTGATAATGTTAAAGAAGAACAATTCAGATACCCGGGACCTAAACCGAATATGAAAGAAACTGCTATTCTGATGATTGCTGATGCAGTTGAATCCGCTGTTAGAGCCGCCAAAAATCCTTCAAATGAAGATATTGATTCAATAATACAAAAAATTATAAAAGAAAGACTTAATGACGGACAACTTGAAGATTCGCCTTTAACATTAAAAGATTTGAAAATCATAGCAGAGACATTTTCCAGAATGCTTCGAGGTATGCACCATAAGAGAATTAAGTACCATAATGATTTGGTTCAAGAGCTTGATAAAAGCAGACATAGTGATGAAAATAACGGAGAATCCGCGGCTGCAGGAGTTATCTCAAAAGTTTTTGATAGCGATTTGGAATCAAAGATAAAAGAACTCGAAAGTAAAAAAAATGATAACGATTAATATTTTCACAGAAAATATTTATTCAGGCTGGCAAGTTGACGAAAAAGAAATTATTGAAAATACAAGTATACTTTTAAATTACTATATAAAAGAACTTGGACAGAATTCATGCTTATACGGATATAAATATAATTCAATAACGTTGGATATTTTATTCTGTGATTCAAAAAAAACGCATCAATTGAACAGGGATTACAGAGACAAGGACAAACCTGCTGATATTATTACATTCGCTATTTTTGCCGATGACGAAAATCGGTTTGTATTTGACGATGATATAAATCTTGGCGAAATAGTTATTGCTCTTGATAAAGTAGAAGAAGGCTGCAATCGTGATATAAGCCAATCACAAAACAAAGAACAGGAACTATATTTTTTAATAAGCCATGGACTGATGCATCTTTTGGGATTTGACCACAGAGACGAAGAGGAATACAATTTTGTTATAGGGGAACAAAGAAAAGCTTTGGAGTGTATAAATTATGACCAAATTTAAATCACAAGGATTTAATAAAACCTTTATGAACGCAAGAAAAGGATTTCGGCTTGTTTTTAAAAGTGAAATGAATATACGAATTCATCTAATAATAGCGGCATTAGTACTAATTGCCGCATATTTTTTTGGATTTAATTATATAGAATATTGTATTCTATTAATTGCCATCGCTATAGTTATAATCTCTGAAATGATAAATACGGCAATAGAATTTACATTAGATTCCATCTATCATAACCGATATTCCAGAATGGTCGGTATGGCAAAAGATATTTCCGCAGGTGCAGTAATGATTGCTTCAATAATAAGTGCACTGATAGGTATTCTGCTCTTTTGCAAATACATATTCCTATAAAAAAAGATGACCATTGGTCATCTTTTTTTAACTTACTTCTTAGCGCCGTAACGTTTATTGAATCTTTCAACACGTCCTTCAGAGTCAAGAATTTTTTGTTGACCTGTGAAAAACGGATGGCAGTTTGAACAGATTTCAACAGTTATATCATCTGCAACTGAACCGGTTTCAATTTCATTACCGCAAACACATTTAATAACGGTTTTTTTATATTCCGGATGTATTTCGCTTTTCATTTTAACCTTCTTTCCTTCAAGATTCCAAACTTGAAAATTATACTTCGACCAATAACATTGTATTTGGTAAACATATTTTTTCAAGTCCTGACTTTTGTGTTGTTATATATTTTTGGCGTATAAGTCTTTGAATTTTATTTATAATTTAATTTACGACATTCTTTCTTTTTACTTGCAACATAAAGAAAGAAGGGGTAAATATAGGGGTTATGTAAAGTAAATACTATCATTAAAGAACGGAATAAATAAAGAATTACAAATTTTAAATACCAAAATATACATTTAGGTGTATTGTTTTAATTTATAACAGCGTTTGGGGTCGATATTGTAACGAATTGTAAATATTTATTTAAAAACCCTAAAGTTTTTGAAAAATATGCCGTAATACATGACACAAAGGAAAAAAGAAAAAAGGAGTATCTGAAATGGCAGACAGTATCGGAAGAATTAATATCGGTGGAAATAGCTACGGAATGGGTGGTTATGTTTCTCAGAGAAAAGAAAAATCACCGCAGGAAACTCCGGCTGAAGCACCTGTCATCAGAGAAGAAACCCAAGTTGACGGGAATGAAGTATTAAACTTTTTGGCAGCAAATGCACCTGTAATTAACAAGCCGGAAACTACAACACCGGCACCACTCGCACCGGATGTCGCTGCCAGAGTCATGGCAACAATGCCAAAATTTGAAGAAATGATGGCACTAATTGAAAAAGAATTCGGGGTTGGTATTGCTCCGGAAGTAATGAATTTGGCAATGGATAATCTCATTTAATCAAACTGATAATTTTCTCCTATTTTATAAAACTTCTACTCAAAACCTAAGAGAATGACAAAAGTCCTTCTCTTTTTTCTTATGTTTATGGATATTTACCGCTTTGCAGGTTACCTTTACTCTTCTTTTTCCATCGCACGTTTGAGGATATTTTTGTCTAATTTTTTAGATTTTTTAGTTAAATTTTTATGAGATTCTTCCATTAATTTTTCACTCGGACGTTTTGGGGAACTTTTTTTCTTTTCAACTTTAACTGAAGAAATTGAACCGTTTAACTCTTTGTACCACAGTCCGCACATCATTGAACGTATGGGCAATGTGAATTGAATAACTACCTGTGTTACAGTTGTTGTTACAAAAAACATTGAAACATCATCGTTTGTAATTAGCGGCAGATTTACCTGACTTAGGAAACGGTTAATCTCATTTAGCGGGAATATTTCAACTAATTTAGCAAAAGAATTAGCCAAAAAGCTGTTTGCACCGGTAATATTAAATAAATAATTAAAAATTTGCGGTACAAATATCCAGCTTAGAGTTCCTGCCAGTGCAAGAAGCATAAACGTTGAGCCAAAATGTCCTTTAATAAGGTTAAAACTTTTCTTTATACAGCCCACCGGAGATAGTTCCGGTTCATACGTAAACACTTGGAATACCAATGTTAAATATACTGCTATGATTCCTGCAGGTACCCAGAATAGTGGGAATGCCGCAAACACTGAAAATACACCTAAAATTAGCCACACCACAACAAAGGAGGGGGTTCTTCTTTTAATAAGTTCGGTGTGTGCATTAAAATCATACACTTTTCCTGATTTAAGCATATTCTCAAGCATTGAATTTACGGCGCCATATGCAACAAGATATTCCCAGAATGCTTTAATAAAAATAATCATACCCGGCAAAGCAATTATTACGGAAAATAAAACCATAATTCCGAAATCATTAAATATTGGATATTTATCAATCAAAGCGGGTAAATTTTTAGAATAAATATATGTGCACAATAGAGTTACACCTAAACCGACAACCTGACCTAAAACTGGAAAAGTCATATATTTGACAAATTGGCTAAAATTCGAGAAATAGAGCCCGACAGACTCTGTAAAAATTCCAAAAGGTGTTTTATTCTTTTTTGTCATAAAATAATCTTATACTAAATATGGATAATTTAACAGAAAAACTAAAAAAATATACCCAAAATGATTATGCAGACAAAAAAATAGACTTGCATATCCACACCTCTTTTTCTGACGGGAAAGCAAGTTATGCACAAATTTTGAAAAGTGCAAAGGAAAGAGGTTACGAGATTATTTCTATTACTGATCACAATACAGTAGAGGCACATCAACTGGCGCAGGATGGCATATTAATTACTGGCGCAGAATTTGACTGCTGGTTTGGTTATGTTTTTATACACCTTCTTGCATACGGTATTGATATAAATAACACTGAATTTAAAAAGTTTCTGGCAAAAAATAAACTTGGTACTGACCATGCAGTAATCAGGTTATTAACATTCAGAAATGTAAAATCACTCATAGAAGCTATTCATAATGCTGGCGGCATAGCGATTTTAGCACATCCGGCATGCTGCTGGGCTTTGAGTCTTGAAAGACTTATTAAAAATCTTATGAAAATTGGTCTGGATGGGGTTGAAGTTTATTATCCTTACGATAGATTCAGAAGTGTTGTAAAATTTCATTCCGCAATAACTGTTAAAAAAATTGCAGACAAATACCCCGAATTAATACAAACCGGCGGAACAGATTTTCACGGAGAAAAATTTTAACCACATCGTATTGTAGACTTTGTCTTTGTTTTTAGCGTAAGCGTAAACTCAAAAATTAATAAAACAGAATATAAGGCAGGTACGATAAAAACAATCGCACCTGCCTTGCTTGTCGATAAAATTCTGAAATTATCCTATAAAACCTGTTTTTCCGCCTGAACCCGGATGATTATTAATCCAATCCTCAATCCATTGTGCGCATAATTCATTGAATTTAGCTAGTATTTCTTGAAAATTGTCAGGTAACCCTCCGTTATAACCGGGTTGCATAAAATATGGAACATTGGCACTGTACCAAGCCTCAAATGCCTGCCGACCTTCTTCATCCAGCGAATCATATATGGATATTAAATGAGGGTCTTGAACATCAATAATTTGAGTCGGTGTTGGCGTTACAGGCCCTTCTTGTTTTTTACAAGATGATACCATTGTCCCGATTCCAAGTGCTGTTCCTACTAATGCCGCTGTTTTTAAAATTGCTGATACGTTCATAATTTTTCTCCTTTTCCTTTAATTGATTTTC